>CAVKAQ010000034.1:0-24518 GCA_963654225.1 Butyricicoccaceae bacterium
CTCAAGCACGGCAGACTTCGCATTCGTGGTAAAGTCAAACATGAACTGAGCAGTCTGAATGTTTTGACAGATATTCTCGCAGCCATTTTCACTTACGACATATCCTTCGATGAATTCTCTTGTCGAGATGGTACCCGCAGCATAACCACGAAGTTGGTCAAATGAAATCACTACCGGATAAACATCCTGAACCACAGGCAGTTCAGCTATTACTCCCCCATCATAAAGCACCTTTATCACGGCAGATCTCGTATCTCCTGACATATTGTCCGACACATTGAAATCCAGACTCTTCTCGGACAACTGCAACGCCGTAATCCACTCTTCGTCAGAAGCCGACGAACCGTAATCAACAGAATATGAGACTCTGTCACTATAGGCCCAGATGTTATTCAAGGCTTCCACACTTACTGACGACTTGATACCGTTAAGCATTTCCAACGGGGAAAGATTCAGACGTGGATCATCAGACTCCTGAAAAACTTTCAAAGTAAATACTTCCGTCTTGTCATCCGTTGAGCTGTCTCCGGGCACAAATACGGAGAAATCAATCTTTGCATTACGCGAAGTTTCCGCGGCATTCCCGTCAACTGACATCGAGATTTTTCTTCCGTCAAATGATACAGCAGAAATCCAATTCGACTGATTTCCGGAATATTTCACATCGTAGTTCACGTTCTGCAGAGAATAATACAGATTTGAGGAAATGTCAAATTTAACCTCGCCTGCATTTTTGTTCAGCACGACACTGTCACAAGGCCAGGAGAGTGACGGTTCAGACAACTCTCCCGCTTGATTTACTACTATTGTGTCCGCATATTCATTTCTCGAAAGAGCTATGGCAAGTCTTCTCGGCAGGCCATAATTGGCTGCATAAGAGAGCACAATTTCGGAATTTCCTTCCCCGGTAAGCCTGTCCAGTGACGCCCAATCTACAGGTTCCGAGAATTTCACATTCCAATTGCCGTCCGCATACACAAGTATATGTGTAGAACCGGTCAGCTTTTCCAAATCAATTTCACGGCTATTTACAGCCAGCGGCAAATCCAGTTCAAACGGTTTGTTACAACTGACAAAGGCCAATGCTGTTGACAGAAGTAAAATTAGCAGTGATTTTATAGATATTCTGGTCATAACATTTCCCTTTTATAGTCCATATTTGTTATATGCGTTATTATCAAGCGCATAGCCCGAATAAACCACTTCCTTATCAGGGATAGGATAATATTCACGGCAAGGAACGAGGTTTTCTTTCAATTTCGCATAATCCGTATAATCATAGACTGACTGATACCAGATTCCCCAGCGCACAAGGTCATATTTTCTCTGGAATTCCCCGAACAGTTCCCTTGCTCTTTCGTTTCTTATTTCATCCTGCAGACGGGCGCTTGTCCTATACGTGTAATTGTCCAGGCCTGCCCTGGTTCGGGTCTTGTCCAGATATTCAACCGCTTTGGCATCCTCGCCCAACTCATTGTAACATTCCGCCATCATCAGGATTGCATCGGCATAACGGAACACCTTGTAATTGTTCCCGTCCGATGTCGCCTGCATATCCGGGCACCAGAATTTAGGCCCCATCCACGGACGTGCGTTTACACTGTTAAACTGTTTCCCGTCATACTCCCAGGCCATATTGTAATCTTTGCGTTTGTCCTTTCCCATACGGGTCTGAAGACCTTGGCAGAAAAACACATTCGGCCTTGCGGAAGACCAAGTAGTACACTGAGTTCCAAGTTCAGGAATAGCCACTCCGTCAAATGTAGTCACTCCGTTGCTGGTCTTTCTTGACGGTGTGCAGACTGCGGCAAGATTGGATGTATAGACCAGTCCTCCCTGAGTATAGGTATGTTGAACTTCCATTATCGACTCCGGAGTATTTTTATTGCGGAAGAGCACGTTCTCCTCGAGATCATACGCTGAAAAATCCCCATAGATATCTTCAATTTTCTTGAGGGCATCCAATGCAATCTCCCATTTCTGATTCCACATCGCACATTTCGCGATTATCATATAGGCACAGGCCGCTCCCAATCTGTGGCCGTCATTGTCACTTGTCCGTGTCTGGGATGCCAACGGCGCTATCTTCTGCAAATCCACTATAATGGAATCCCTTGTCGCCGAAGCATCCATTCTCGGAAGCACGGCTATTTTCTTCAGGACCGCATTGTTTTCCACATTATCGAAGTAGAACGGACAATTTCCGAAGAAACTGGTCAGTGTCAAATAGAAGAATCCGCGAAGGGTCTTGGCTTCACAAAGGAGTTCTGTCTTGTCCGCATCTGACACAGCCTTGCTTTCTTCGATACCGGCAATAGCGAAATTGCAGCGCTGAATGCCGAGGTAGCCCTGAGTCCATACAGTCTGGGCGAAACGAGGCACTGCCGGAGATATGTCCGCGCTGGCATCCAATGTGCCGGATGCGCAATAAATCACATCAGAGCAGCACTCCGTTGCCAGAAAATAGGTATAAGTGTATATTGACTTGATAGGAATATAGCAAGCATTCACAGCGGACTGGCACTCAGCTTTGCTTGCAAAGTAGTTCTCCGGAGTATAAAGTGATGAAGTATCCTCCTTGAGAGAACAGGAACCTGCAATACCGGCAATGGCAATCAGCACCAATATATTCGTTAATCTATTGTATCTCATATTCTTTCATTTTATTGTTCATACACAGTCAAATTATCTCTAGTATCTGACCTGAATACTGAATATGACAGTACGCGCTTTCGGATAAGCACCGATATCAAGTCGCCTCAGGGTCGATGAGGTACCGGAAGAAGACACGTCAGGGTCGAAGCCGTTATAATTCTTCCAGAGATACAAGTTTTCTCCGCTGACAGTGAATGTCACATCCTTGATAGGGAATTTATACTTATGACAATCAAGCGTATAGCTCAGACTGACATTCTTGAGACGCAAATAAGACGCATCGTGAATCATAAAATCGCTAGGCAGCGCCGCATCAGTCTTGGCTCCGGCACGAGGGATGTTTGAATTCGGATTACGTACAGGATGCCACGCGTTCAGCATATAGCGGTACTGGTTGGTAAAGGTTGAGCCTGCCATATAGAACTCACTGAAATTGTAGATTTTACCGCCCAGTGAATAAGCGAAATACACTCCCAGACGCAATCCTTTCCAATAGAAATTGTTCTGAAGTCCGCCATAAAGATACGGATCCGCATTTCCTTGATATACAAGGTCATTCTGATCAAGAGTACCGTTATGATCTATATCCATATATCTTGCGCCTCCCAAGATATTGCTGGTGTTCACATAGGTCTTGGTGACTTTGTTGCGGTTGATTTCATCCTGACTTTTCCAAGTCCCGCCATATTTGAAGCCCCAGAGAGAGTTGAGAGGATAACCTTTCACATAACCGTACATCATATAGGAGTTGTTTCCCGGAGAAGAGTAGGCCGCAACAAAGCTCTCCGCTCCGATATCATTGACCATCTGCGAGTTATGGGATATAGTAAAGTTGGTTGACCACTGGAAATTCTTTTTGCTGATATTCACTGATTCAATTGAGAGTTCGACTCCCTTGTTGGAGGTCTTTCCTATATTGGTAAGCCTGGACGAGTATCCTGTCTGGGTCGGCTCCTGGACTGAAAGCAACAGGTCCGATGTCTTTGACGAATATATTTCCGCAGTCAAATTCAGTCGGCCTTTGAACATTGAAAGGTCAAGAGCGATATTCGCCAGAGCTGTTTTCTCCCAAGTAAGATCCGGCGATGCGAGGCGGCTGCGATATGCAGCTACAGGCTGGGAATCGTTGAACAAATAACCGCTTGTCGTTGTAGATATGGCAGCCAACGAACGATAAGCACTGATAGCATCGTTACCTGTTATACCGTAACTTGTCCTGAGTGCCAGGTCATCTATCCAGGACACATTCTTCATAAAGGACTCGTTCGAGATATTCCACCTCAACGCGGCAGACGGGAAAAATGCCCATTTGTTGTTCGCCGCAAAGTTGGAAGCACCGTCATAACGGCCTGTAGCCGTGACATAATAACGGGATTTGTAATTATAGTCAATTCTCGCGAACGAAGACATCTTTGTCTTCTTGGAATATGATGTGCTTGCCGAATAGGTCTCCTTATCTTGGACTGCCGTCATATTGTTCCAAAGCACGGCATCATCCATATACCCGGAACCCGAAAGTGAGAAATCATGTGAAGCATATCTGTACGCGGAGAAGCCGAACATCGGGGTCAGACTGTGACCGCTCTTCGATTTCCACTTGTAGGACACCGTTGTCTCATTGGACAGCGAATTCTCATCATATTCTGACCGGTAGGCGTCTCCTCCCTGATTTTCCGCTTTTGCCGGCAATTTTCCGCTATAATATCTGTAGGTATGTCTCTGATAGACATAGTAGGACAAAATACTTTTTATTGACAAGTTCTTTATCGGGTTAACCTCCGCAGTGAAAGCGTGGGTAGTGGAATGACGCTCAAGATAATGCGTATTGAGGTCCAGCACTGCCGAAGGGCCATTGAATTTCTGTCCGCCATAATAAAGGTTGTTTTCAGAATCGGTAACCTTAATCATCGGGCTCAAGTATTGAGCCGCACTGTACCAGGAAGTTCCTCCGATGGAAGTTTTCGCCTCGTCGTTATGCCGCCACGTATATGAGCCGTTGTAACCCACCTTCATCCATTTGAAAAGCTGGCGGTCAAGCTTGATTCTTCCCGTGAAACGCTTCTGCCCGCTGTCCTTGATGATACCCTCGCTGTCATTGTAAGAAAATGAACCATAATAACTTCCCGCATCAGATTTTCCTGTCAAAGACAATGAATAGTTCTGATATATGGCGGTTCTTGTAACTACGTCAATCCAGTCTGTCCCCGTTTTTGAAAGCGGGTCCGGGTAAACATTGTCCTTGAGCGGTGTGGAAGATGATATTCCAGGGTGATATGAATCCGCACCGAAAGCCGCAAGGTCATCTCTGTAGATTGCGAACTCCGAAGCGTTCATTATATCCAGTTTGCTTGGCAATTGGGAAAAGCCCACATCGGCCTTGAAACTGATGCTCGGTTTTCCGCTGGTTCCGGTCCCGGCTTTAGTCGTAATGATAATGACGCCGTTGGAACCTCTTGAACCGTAAATCGCTGTAGAAGAGGCATCTTTCAATACTGAAAGAGATGCAATATCTTCCGGATTTATATCGTTGAGGTCGTGAATCGCATCTATAATTCCGTCCACGACAATAAGCGGCTCATTGGAAGCAGTTATGGAACGTGAACCTCTGATTCGGATTGTGGTTGTCGCGCCCGGTTCACCTGAAGTGGACATAATGTCCGCTCCTGCGATACGTCCCTGCAGGGCATTGTCGACTGACTGCGCGGGCGCGGCCTTGAGGTCACCCATCTGCACGTTTGTGACAGAACCGGTAAGGTCCTGCTTCTTTACCGAGCCGTAACCTATGACCACTACGTCATTCAGCACTGTCGCATCAGATTTCAACTTAACGGTAATGTTTGTTTTCCCTGAGACTTTCACATTTTCCGAGACAAATCCCAAAGAAGAAAATTCCAACACGTCATCGCTGCCTGCAGTGATGGTGAATTTACCGTCAACATCCGTAAATACACCGGTCGCAGTGCCTTTGATCAGGACTCCGACACCAGGAAGAGGTTCCCCATTCGTATCTGTCACAGTTCCGGAAATCTTGGTCCTGGCACCTTGCGCCGAGGCCAAAAATGAAGCCGACAGGAAAAGCAGCGACAACAGCACTGTCGCGCCTATCTTACTATATCTGAATATTTTCGCAATCATAGAATGTCCTTTTTACTGTTATTATTCAGTGCGATAATCCTATCACGCCCGCTGCCCCCATTTGCCGCATACATATCTTCATCCTGAACTTTTTTACCGATCTCATATCTGCGGATATAGATATTGTCCAATGCAATCCTGTTAGGATGTCCGTTTGCGTCCGGAGTCAAGAACCTTATCCTTGTATCGCTGCTCAGCGGTTTATCCTTGGTAGTGACAATAAACACATTGTACGCGCAGGATTCCACGTTCCACATTCTCACCGAGACACTGTCAGGATCCTCAACGCTGAAATTATCCAAGTCAAAGTCTATATAAGTTCTTCCCTCTTTCGCATAGTCTTGAATCACACCTCCGTCAAGCACCTCTACTCTGAGTTTTGCGACGTCCGGCGTACCGTCTTCGGAGGCATAGCCGATTGCCCGGAAAGACACCATCAGCAAGGAATCCTTCTGAATGTCATTAGTATATGGTGTAACCAAGTCCGCTTTGGTCCCTTCGGTATCGCCGATATACAGCCAGCCATATTTGCCGTAGCAGGCCGTCTGCACATTTTCATCATATTCCGTTGAAGTCCACACGAGCGAAGTTCCGGTCCACTTTGAAATATGAGTCTCACCTGCATCGGACAGCGGATTTGAACTTCCGTATTTCAACCAGCTGAAATCGCTTGAAAGACGAGCAGTAATGCCTTGATCTATAGTGATGAATGCTCCGAGATATTTATCCGGGACATTCAACGCAAGCACACCTGAGCGCCTTGTGTAATAGCAAGTTTTGGATATGGCCGCAACATTCAGCCGGATAGTTTTCCAGCCGCCTTCATCTTCTGTAACCTCTTCAATGGTAATCCAAGGATCTGTTTTGCTGTCCTGCCAATATGCGGAAAAGTCAACATTTGATTTTACATACAGTTCGACTTCGCCACCCACGCTCGGCACAGACAGTTGAGTAACCGGTTTTTCGTCATCTTTTGACAGATAGACTTCAATCCGTTCTTTCCGCAAGGCATCACCGCCGTCATTTTCACAACTCAGCAAAAGCAACTGGAGCCCCGCGAGCGTGAAGAAAAATTTCAATACGTTTTTGAACATATTCAGTGATTGGTTATTAGTATTCAAAATCCACAAGTATAGGTCTGTGATCTGACGGGATATAGAATGATGTTCCATATTTGCTGTCAGCCACAGGAACTGTATAGGTATCAATTACCGTAATTGCATTCTTAATTCTCGAATACATTGAAGGAGATGCATACATATAGTCTATTCTGCTGTTTCCCGCCGTAGATGAAAGAAGGTAACCCGGATATTTTGTCCCTATGATATCCACCATATCGCAGTTGTTCTTTATCGCGTTCTGACAAAGATATGCAGTCGAAGCCTCTCCAAGTTTATAGACCCACTCGTCCGAATAGTTCTTGGAATTGAAGTCGCCCATCATAAGCCAGTCAGTCTGGGAGGCATATTCTGAAGCATTAACTGTCTTCTCCAGTATATATTTGATTTCAAACTCCCTGTAATAATCACCCTCATTCTTTGCCGTACTTGCCTCACGGTCAGCAGTTTTAACTCCGTATCCATAAGACTGAGGCCACATATGCAAGGTAACGACATTGAGTTCCTTGCCGTTGATATCCAATTGCTGGATTGCTGCTCCGTGGGAAATCGGCTTGTCCGCCACATCCGAGTCTGTAATCTTCAGGAGCGTCGTTATCGGATATTTCGATGTGATTTCCTGTGGGTAGTTGTCACGCCAGCCGCCGAGTGCCGAATAGCTGTGTCCATACCTCTTGGCAACTTCAGGCCATCCGTCGGGGAGGAATCTTTCGGTTGTCGATGCTGAAGTATTCGTATTGTCCTTGTATATAGATGAGGACTCACACCAGACACAGACATCCGGGTCATAGCGTTTTACCCATTCCACAAAATTGTCATAATTGTTCGCCTGGTCAGACCACATTCCGTTTTGGATATTCCAATACAGCACTCTCAAAGTGCCGCGTTCCATAGCTTTGCCCAAATCCGTCACTTCTATGGCATCGACCAGGAAACAGTGGCTCACGGCAGTGGTCGTATTTCCACAAATGTGAAGTCTGGTTGACTCCGTGGCATTTTCGACAATCAAGTCCAATGTCTGCCATTCGTTAGGAGAGATCATATCCGCCGGCACATTTATCGAATTGGAGGAAAGCACTGCCAAGCTACCATTGGCTTTATATCCCAAGCTCTTCAATTCCAGCTGCTTTCCGTCAATAGCCGCACTCTTTATCATTCCGCCATCTACAATCTGGGCAAGAAAATCATCGGCATAGTCAGCAACCGGACAGAAGCGCACTGACACTTTCACATTGCGGATTCCTTCTATATTTTTGAATTGAGGAGTCTTCAGAATACCTCTGGAGTTGGTATTGGCATAAGAGACAGCTATCATTCCCGGAAATTCCTGCGCTCTGAAAAGCAGTTCATAGTCGGATAAATTTCTGCTGAGCACATAGCTTTCTGACATCTGATGGGAAACGCCAACGGATTTTCCGCTTACAGTGCTCCAGTTGTCAGGCTGAATATAGCCTGAACCGGGAGTATTGTATGCGACATCAGCCAAAGCATATTCTTTTCCGGTAAGTTCGGTTCCATACGATGCCGTAACACTTCCTGATGCAGGAGAGAATCCGCAAGATGAAGAACCCTCCATTATATTTCCACCCCAGACACACAAATCATAACCATCATACCACAGGACATCTTTGTCTGCAGAAAAAGACACCTCTTTCTCAGTAATCTTTCCGGATTCGATGACAACGTTCAGAGATGTGCGCATAACCCTGTTCTTCGAATCACAGATTACAAGTTCTGCGTCATCATAATTGCCCGGAGCAAGGAACATATCGAAATTGTTCCCCATTTCCACATATTTACCGTCCTCCGTACAATTGAGAGATATGAAATCAGCCGATTTGTCTGACGAAACGAGTTCATCACCGTTACGCAAGAATACTCCGGCAAGTTTATCTCCGCGAGACTGCAGTTTAACCGAAACGATTGAGCCGTTACCGCTTATCTTAAGTCTTAGAATACCTATTATATCAGTAAGAAGGATTCTGTTCCCAGTAGTCTCGGAATACTTGCCGAACATAGGAAACTGAGTCATAGCCGCATCGGCGTCGGACATTCCGTAATACTGACCGCAAGGAATTGTCAATTTGTTTCCCGGATTTGAACTGAACCACTTGTTGTCGCATTTCAACGACAATGCGGCATTGTATGTTCCGGCAGAATTTTCCAAGACATCGGCATACAAGTTCCCTTTTTCGTCAGCAGAGACACCGTAGCCCTTTCCGTTAACATAAAACGAGTCTACCTTGTCCAAGATCTGAGACTTCTGTACTCCAGCCAATACCCTTGGAGCATCATCGCTCACATCCATAAAGAAGCGCACCCTTCCGGCAACGACCTTTATAGGATCCCCGGCCGTGATTTCTGAAGTCCCATCATCCCGTCCCGGCTTCGAATCATTATTACAAGAAGATGCCAAGCAAAGAAACGATAACAAGACCGCAATTGCCGGCGAAAACGAACGTCTCATAATGACTATTTTAATATTATTAATACGTTACAAATTAAGGCTATTTTATTTTCACTGCAATTTCAATTTTGTTATAAGATTGTTAAGAAAATTATAATTTTGTATCAATAATAACCAACAGGGTCACCCCACTTGAACAGCTATGAAACCAGGCCGATTACTGATATGCGCAATCCTTGCCGCACTAAGCGCAAATGCACTGTCAACAGAGATCCCGAAAGGGATGAGATTTTCCAATCTCAACATCGAAAACGGGCTGTCCCATAATTTTGTCTGCGACATTTGCCAGGATACACTAGGCACTGTTTGGTTCGCCACACCGGACGGGCTCAACAGATTTGACGGAAACAGCATAAGCACTTATCGTCATATCCGTGGCGACAAGAATTCCATTCAGAGCAACAGCATCCACAAAATCAGGAAAGACTCCGAAAACAACCTGTGGATATGCTCATCCAGCGGACTATCTAAATACATTGCCGTATCTGACAACTTTCAAAGAATTGATATTCCGGGAGCTATCGCCATAGAGAATCTCCAGGAATTGGGAAACGGAAAATTTCTGGTGGCCACAAGAAACGCTTCATATCTGTACGACGAGCATAAGGAATGCGTCTCGGAGATAAAGCTTGGCGGAAAGCCATTGGTTTTCTATTCATCCTGCAGGAACGGCAACGACTTCATAATCTGCACAAAAGCCAAGACCGTGGAGATTTTGAACTTGGACAATGATTCTATAGTTCGACGGATGCCGCCCATAGAAATGCCTAAATTCGGAATTGTGCCCGCTCCTGACATTTTCAACCAGGAATCTTATTGGATCGGAACAAAAGGAGCCGGCCTGCTGCATATCAACGCAAAAACCGGAGAATGCAGAAAGATCCCGATTACAGATGACAGTTGGCTGGAAGTTTTCGCTGTCGAATATGACGACAACGGTAACCTGTGGGTCGGGACAGGAGACGGACTGTTTATTTTGCGCAATGACAAGGTCATACATCATTTCAAGGAAGACGAGCTGAAAGACAAGATAGTAAGGGCTTTGTACAGAGACTCAAGCAACGGAATGTGGGTAGGCACCAACTACGGCGGTGCAAATTACTGGAACGCAGGCAGGGACAAATTCAACCGGTTCAGCATATCAGATCCGCGATTCTCCGCAGACAGATCGATAATCACATATCTGAAAACAGTTGAAGACGGTTCCTTGTGGATCGGCACCCGGTATGAGGGCTTATTCCATTATTCGCCCAAAACTAACACGACCTGCCGTTACAATCTTGACGATGTAAGGACTTTGCAGTACAGCGATGACCGTCGATATGTTTATACCGGTGCGGAAGTAAACGGACTGCATAGAATCGACTTGAAAAGCGGAAAAGAAGAACGTATGATTCCCATCAGGGATATTATGTCCATAACGCCTGCCGGCAATGGAAAGTTCTGGCTTGGAACGCTGATCGGGTTATTTCTATATGATACAGAGCGCGACGAAACCAAGGCCATACCGATGCCGCCATTTTCCGGCAAGTTGATCCGCATCCTGACACTTTTCAAAGATCGGGAAAACAACCTGTGGATAGGTGCGAAGGAAAGCCTCAGGGTATATAAGATCAATGACGATTACACTCTTGCCAACGTCACTCCGGATTGCATCAATAACATTGTCCATACACAATGTATTCATCAGTCCAAAGACGGGACTGTATGGATCGGCAATGCCGATGGACTTATGGCATGCAGCCGAAACGCTGTGGGAGAATTCAGTCTCACACATATCGGCAGCCTGACAGCCGCCACCGTCAGAGGAATTGAAGAAGATGAATACGGGAATTTATGGGTCAGCACCGACAACGGACTCAACAGATATAATCCGGCAACGGGAGAAAACCGGCTTTACAATTGTAATGACGGATTAAGATGCAGTCTTTTCAACACTTGCGCCCACTGCAGCGACAACGACGGAAATTTCCTCTTCGGCGGCATTTACGGAATAGAAACATTCAGACCGAAGGACATCAGAACCGACAGCAGCACATTCCGGACTATTCTGACCGAACTTATTGTAAACAACGCGCATATCAAGCCGAATGATGGCACAGGCATACTTGAAAAGGACATTAAACTGACCACAGGCATAACTCTCAAACATTGGCAGAACTCTATAACCATCAGTTTTGCCTGCCCTGATATGATTTCCTGGAACAGCAGCAAGCATATGTATAAACTTGACGGCTTCGACCGATATTGGACTCAAGCGCGAGGTAATGAAGCGACATATACCAAACTGCCCAAGGGAAAATATACTCTTCTCGTCAAATCAGCGAACAACGACGGAGTCTGGAGTGAACATTCCACCAAGTTGAATATCTCGGTGAGACCTGTATGGTACAAAAGCACGGTTGCATTAGTCTTTTTCATATTCGCGTTGTGCGGAAGCACGGCTTACACTGTCATTCTGTTCATCAGAAAGAAGATTGCCAGAAAAGAAGAGGAAAAAGCGAAGGAAATCGAAATACTTCGGCAGCAATACGAGGAGAAACTGCAGAAAAACAGATTGCTGATGTTCATCGACGACCCGCATTCCCTGAAACCGCAAGATGAAAAGTTCCTGTCCGCAGCTCTGTCGGACATTGAAAATAATATCTCAAACCGGACCTATTCTGTTGAATCTCTAGCATCTGCCCTATGCGTTTCCAGAGGAAATCTCTATCTCAGAATCAAATCCGCAATAGGTAAAACGCCTGTAGAGCTCATCAAGGCGCTTCGAATGGAACGGGCCTGCTCGCTTCTGAAGGAAAGCGAACTTCCTATAACTGAGATTGCAGAAGCAACCGGATTTGAAAATTCCGCTTACTTCATAACCGTATTCAAGAATACATTCGGCGAGACACCCGGGAAATACCGCGCCCGGATCAAAAGCTGAATACGAGTAAATATTTTTGAAATATCTCGGGAAAAATAGTTACTTTTAGGTGATTTATGTGGTATTTGAATTGAAAATATTTTGAGAATATGAAACGAATTTCAGCATTGATTCTGGGGTTGTCGCTCATCTCCAGCCTGTCATACGGGCAGGAGACGCCTCAGTGGGTCAGGAAAAACTGCATTTCTCCTGATGGCAGCAAGATTGCATTCAGTTACAAGGGAGACATTTTTGTGGTCCCTATAACCGGCGGAAGAGCACTTCAGATAACGACCAACAGCGCATACGACTCAGACCCGAGATGGACGGCTGACGGCAAAAGCATTGTCTTCACGTCATTCCGGGAGAAGAGCAGGGACATATACGTCACCTCCTGCGAAGGCGGTTCTCCGAAGCGTCTGACATTCCACCCTGGCAATGAAAATTTGCTGAGCGTGTTGCCAGACGGCAAGATAGTTTTCTCCTCAAATATCCAGCAGGACGCTTCCTATGACGGATTTCCGGGAGATGCCCAGCTTTATTATACCGACACAACCGGAGCCAGACCTGTGAGAATCACTTCGCTGACAATCTCCAATCTGAGCGTCAACAAAGACGGAAAAGTTCTATATGAGGACTACAAGGGATACGAGGACCCTCTCAGAAAACACCATACATCCGCAGTCACCAGAGACATCTGGCTCTACACAGGGAAGTCAGGGGAAAAGTTCAGCATCAACGCTGAAGGCACATTCAAAAAACTTAGCGACTTCGCGGGAGAGGACCGCAACCCTGTATTCGCAAATGACGGTGACACGTTCTACTACCTGAGCGAACGCGACGGGAAGGCAATGAACATCTACAAGAGTTCCATTTCCAATCCGGAAAAGTCAGTCCAGCTGACATTCGAGACAAAAAACCCCGTAAGATACCTTTCAGTCGCCGACAACGGCACATTGGCATACTCTTACAACGGAGATTTATACACTCTCAAAGAGGGCGGACAGCCGGAGAAAGTACAGATTACAGTATATTCCGATGAGAATGAACGAGATGTGGAGAAGATGACATTGTCAGGAGGCGCAACATCAATATCCGTATCACCTGACCAGAAAGAAATCGCGCTGGTAATCAGAGGAGACGTTTTCGTAACATCAGCCGATTACTCTACGACAAAGCGGATCACCAACACTGCTGAGCAGGAAAGGGACGTATGTTTCTCTGAAGACGGACGTACACTTTACTATGCTTCAGAACGAAACGGCAACTGGGGAATATGGAGAACGACATTGGCGAAAAAGGAGGACAAGCGGTTCTCCTACGCCAATGAGTTCAAGGAAGAGCTGTTCTCCGACGAGGGCGAAACCTGCTTCCAGCCACAGGTCTCCCCTGACGGCAAATATGTCGCGTATCTGCGCGACAGGACCGAACTGGTCATCAAGCCGACAAAAGGCGGAAAAACAATTTCTCTGCTGAAGGGCGCAAACTACTCCTACAGCGACGGCGACACGCAGTTCGAATGGAGTCCGGACAGCCATTACCTTCTTTCTACATACCAGGCAAACGGCGGATGGAACAATCCTGACGTAGCCCTGATTGACATTGACACAAAAGAAGTCACCGACCTGACCGAGAGCGGATACAGCGACGGAACATTCCATTGGGCGCTTGGCGGAAAGGCAATGGTCTGGCAGTCAGACAAGGACGGATACAGAAGCCACGGCAGCTGGGGCGCGGAAGACGACGTATATATAATGTTCTTCGACGCGAAGGCTATGACAGAGTTCTTCCGTGACAAGGAAGATGCGGAAATAGCAAAGTTGCTTGCAGGTGATGACAAGAAAGCCGCAAAAGAGGAAAAGAAAGAGAAGAAGGACAGCACGGACAGCAAGAAAGTCGAAAAACTCAAACTGGACCTCGAGAACCGCGCAGACAGGACATTCAGGCTTACAAGTTTCTCAGGCAGACTTGTCGATCATTATCTGACCAATGACGGCAAGAAGTTGTACTACGAAGTGCGTCTCGAGAGCAATTACGACCTCTGCGTGAAGGATATGAAGACCGGAAGCGTAAAAGTGCTCAAGAAAGGCAAATCCGGTTCACTCATACCGTCATCTGACGGAAGCAACCTCTACATCCCTTCAGGCTCCGGAATCAGCAGACTGAGCACAAGCGGAGGCGATGAGAAAGAGATCACATATTCCGGAGAATTCGAATTCAAGCCGAAGGCGGAGCGCGAGTACATCTTCGACCATATGTGGAAACAGGTGAAGGAAAAATTCTACGATCCTGATTTGCACGGAGTTGACTGGGATTACTATAAAGAGAACTACGCCAAGTTCCTTCCTTATATTGACAACAATTTCGATTTCACCGAACTGCTTTCGGAGATTCTCGGAGAATTGAACGCCTCTCATACCGGAGGCCGTTACAGATTCCGTACAGGACTCAATATGGGATGCCTCGGCGTGCTTTATGACGATGACTACACCGGAGACGGACTCAAGATAAAGGAAGTTCTGCCTGACGGAGCGCTCTCGATAGCATATCCGGAAGTCAAGGAAGGTGATATCATCGCTTCAGTTGACGGACAGGAAATCAAGGCCGGAAAGGACTGGTATCAGCTTCTTACCGGAAAGGCAGGCAAGAAGACGTCCGTCATCTTGAAGGAAGGCGGCAAGAAGGAAGTTGAAGTATTCGTGGAGCCTTCATATTCAGACAGCGAGTTGATGTACAAGAGATGGGTAAAGCAGAGAGAGGCCAAAGTCAAGGAGCTCTCCGGAGGCAAACTCGGATATGTACACGTGGAAGGTATGGATTCACCAAGTTACAGGGAGGTCTATTCAAAGGCTCTCGGCAAATACCGCAACACTGACGCGCTTATCGTCGATACCAGGCATAACGGAGGCGGATGGCTTCACGATGACCTCGTGACTTTCCTAAGCGGCAAAGCATACGTAGATTACAAGCCACGCGGACAATATGTCGGTTCAGATCCTTACAGCAAATGGACAAAACCTTCCTGCGTGCTTGTATGCGAGGACAATTACTCTGACGCCTGCGGATTCCCTTACGCTTACCAGGCACTCGGAATAGGAAAACTGATCGGAGCTCCGGTAGCCGGCACAATGACGGCCGTATGGTGGGAGACACAGATCAACCCGACAATCATCTTCGGTATTCCGCAGGTCGGCTCCTGGTGCAAGAAAGAGGGACATTACAGTGAAAATCATCAGGTTGAGCCTGACATCAAAGTATATAATGACCCTGTTTCAATACTCAAGGGAGAAGACAAACAGCTGGAAGCTGCCGTGAAAGAGATGCTGAACGAAACGAAGTGATGAAATTGTCTATAACGGCAAGACACTGCTCAGGGAAGTTCAAAACAGGACAACAAGGTACAAGACAGGTCTAACAGTTCTAAACAGAAATGCAAATGGAAGACAAGAAAATAGTAATAATCCCGACCTACAACGAGAAAGAAAACATTGACAATATCATACGCAAGGTATTCTCTCTCGAAGGCGGATATGACATTCTGGTCATCGATGACGGTTCACCGGACGGCACTGCCGTGATTGTCAAAAGATTGCAGAAAGAGTTCCCGGAAAGGCTGTTTCTCATCGAGAGAAGCGGCAAACAGGGACTTGGAACAGCCTACATCACCGGTTTCAAATGGTCATTGGAGCACGGCTATGACTACACTTTCGAGATGGACGCCGATTTCTCGCACAGTCCTGATGACCTCCCAAGGCTGTATCAAGCCTGCAAAGACGGCGCTGACCTTGCCATAGGTTCAAGATATTGCGACGGCATCAGCGTAATCAACTGGCCGATAGGCAGAATCATAATGTCCTACTATGCCTCCGTATATGTACGCACGGTGCTGGGAATGAAAGTTTTCGACTGTACGGCCGGCTTCAAATGCTACAGCAACAGGGTTTTGAAGACAATAGACCTCGATGCCATAGAAATGAAAGGATACGGCTTCCAGATCGAGATGAAATATACCACGTACAAACTTGGATTCAAGATTACGGAAGTGCCTATCATATTCGTAAACAGGAAGGCTGGAACATCAAAGATGAGCGGCGGCATTTTCGGCGAGGCATTCTGGGGAGTTCTCAAACTGAGATTCCGCAAAATTCTGCCGAAGCAAAACTCCTAATAGGGTAAACTAATCAGAGAATGAACGTTGAAAGCAGAATCCTGCTGACAGGAGCAAATATAGTGACTGCGGACTATGCCCAGACTGGCGCTATATTAATTGAGAATGAAACCATTGCAAAGATTTGGCGTGCTGACGGAAACGGACTTGCTGAATACGACGGCGAGAAAATCCCGCTGAAGCAATTGGCAGAGCGCATTTCGGATGCCGACCGAAGCATACAGATAGTAGAGCTAAGCGGAAAGACTATAATGGCCGGCGGCATCGATGCTCACGTCCATTTCAGAGAGCCGGGAAGCACGTGGAAAGCCGATATGTCAACCGAGTCCAAAGCCGCATTGCTGGGAGGAGTAACCTCATTCATAGATATGCCGAATACCAAGCCCGCTGTCACCAGCATTGAAGCACTGGACGAGAAGCGGAGGCTGGCAGAAGGACGTTGTTATGCCAACTGGGGATTCCACATAGGCGCAGACAACGCCAATGCGGACGAACTCAGACGGCTCAGTTCATCTGATGCAAAACGCAGATTTGCCGGAATAAAAGTATTTATGGGCTCGTCAACCGGCAATATGCTTGTCGATGACAAGAGTGCACTGGAAAACATATTCAGCATCTGCGATTCCAGGATTCTGATCCATAGTGAGGACGAAGCTACTATAAAGAAGAATCTCGAGGTGGCACGCGAACAATATGGCAACGCCATCCCGATGAAAGAGCACGAAAACATCCGCAGCAGACAGGCCTGCATCCGCAGCACCATAAAAGCGCTTGAACTTGCAATGCGGCTGAATACGAAACTGCATATCCTGCACGTGACCACAGCCGAGGAAGTCGAGATGATACGCGCTGCAAAGATGTACAATCCAGAGATAACGGCCGAGACATCAGCGAATTATCTTTGGTTCTGCGACGAGGACTACGATAGGCTGGGAAGTCTTGTAAAATGCAATCCCGCAATCAAGAAGGCTACAGACAGAGCAGCTTTGAGACGTGCCTTGGCAGACGGCATCATTGACACTGTCGGCTCCGACCACGCACCCCACCTGCTAAAAGAGAAGGAAGAACCCTACCTCACCTGCCCTTCAGGCATACCGTCCATACAGCAGTCTCTGGCAGTATTGCTGACTGTCGCGAATGAGGAAAGCATACCGCTCACGCGAATCGCGTCTGCAATTTCAGAAAAAACGGCAGAGCTCTTCGGAATACATAAACGCGGAAAGATACGAGAAGGATATTATGCCGACCTTGTCGTGATTGACACAGACAAGGAGTTCAAAGTAGGAGACGGTGACGAAGGCTCAGCCGGCATCGCATACAAATGTGGCTGGTCGCCGTATAAAGGAGTTACGCTAAAAGGAATGGTCGAGGAAGTATATCTCAACGGCAGACTCGCAGTCCATAACGGGAAACTCGTTTCTGACTCACCGGCCGGAAAAGCTTTGGAATTCGATTAGTATCGGAGCAAGTTATTCTCGTACTCGGACGATGCAGGAAGAATCCTGCACACTAGAGAAAACTCAACTGCTATTTTCCGCAGCGCCCTCTCTTCACATATTGAGAGAGGATAACGCCCACGCAGGCAATCATCATTCCAGCCCACTGTAGAGGCGAAAGAATCTCCGTACCGAGCAGACATCCTGCCAAGGCTGTGAACACTGGAATAGTTGACATAAAGATACTAGACTTTGCTACACCGAGTGACTTTATAGTCTGTGCCCACAGTCCGAAAGCGATGCTGGAGCAGAGAATTGCAAGACAAAGCAACGGTTTCCATACAGACCAGGAGAAATAGACCTCAGGCTGAAAATCACGCAGTCCTGATGTCAGGAAAAGAGGAAGCAGATATACAAGGCCTATAAGGAATTGATACATTACTATCACGAACGGAGCGTAACGGTCTGAAAGACACTTGGTGAAAGAGGCGTGGCCTACTTCTGCAAAAACAGCAACCAACAGCAACAATAATCCTAGCATAAAGTCCTTTCCTACTGCACCGGAGCAGAATGTCACCATCGCTATACCTCCAAGACAGACGAGTATCCCGAACATATTGAGCACGGAAAACTTCTCCTTGAATACGGCAATTCCGACAATTATCGAAAAAATCGGGCTTGATGCAATCAGCATTGAACTGATAGTCGGAGACTCTGTAAAACGGATGCCGTAAGTCTCACATACGAAATAAATGAACGGCTCAAAAAGGGCAAGCAACAGGAATTTCGGCAAATCTTTCCTGTGAATCCGCAGGTCATTCCCGACTGCCAGATTGAACAGAAGAAGCACGAGCCCTGCAATCAGAATACGCACGAACACGATATACTCCACCGGTATGCCCTGAGACAGCAGAGAATCGCTCCAGAGATAAGACATTCCCCAAAGCATTATCGCCACGAGAGACAAGATATATACCGATACAAGTTTCGTTGTATTACCCAATGAACCTGAAGTCATAAAGATTGCCCGATAAACCGAAAAGCAAAATTAATACATTCTCGGTGAAATTTCGAACAATCCTTAACAAATTTTGCTGATTATCTTATATTTTTATGATAATCAGCAAGTATTATCTTACAAGTCTCAAGGAAATGCGTCTTCTGTCTAAATCGACCCCTATCACCTTGACTGTCACCTGCTGATGCAGTTTCAGGACTATCTTTCCGTCCCGTCTTCCCATCTGGGAAATATGTATGAGACCGTTTTCGTGGACTCCCAAATCAACGAATGCGCCGAACGCAGTTATATTGGTCACAATACCTGGAAGTTCCATTCCTTCGTGCAAATCCTCTATGGAATGCACGTCATCCGCAAATGAAAACTCTTTGGCTGATTCGCGAGGGTCGCGCCCGGGTTTAGCCAGTTCTTTCAATATGTCGGTTATTGTAGGAAGCCCGTAGTTGTCTTCCACATATTTTGACGGGTCAATTTTGGCACACAGTTCCGCATTGCCCACGAGTTCCCTGGCGGATACACCCATATCCGATGCCATCCTGTCAACGATATGATAACATTCAGGATGAACGGCAGAATTGTCCAGCGGATTGTCTGCATCAGGAATACGCAGGAATCCCGCACATTGTTCAAAAGCCTTCTCACCCAGCCTTGGCACACTCTTCAGCTCGGTTCTGGAGTGGAATCCGCCATTATCTGAACGCTTGCGCACGATGGCTGACGCCAAAGACGGACCGATGCCGGACACATAACTCAAAAGATAACTGCTTGCAGTATTCAAGTTAACGCCGACAGTATTGACGCAACTCTCGACAGTATTGTCGAGCTTCTCCTTCAGAAGCGTCTGATCCACATCATATTGATACTGTCCAACTCCGAGAGATTTCGGATCAATTTTCACAAGTTCAGCCAGCGGGTCCATAAGACGACGGCCTATTGAGACAGCACCCCTTACGGTAACATCCTCATCAGGAAATTCCTCTCTGGCGACATCAGACGCCGAATATATGGAAGCTCCGTCCTCGCTGACTATGAACACCTTGCATCCGTCCGGCAGCTGCACCCTCTTTATGAATTCCTCCGTTTCACGGCTTGCCGTGCCGTTTCCTATGGCGACAGCCTGAATATCATATTTTTCAAGCATTGACGACACAGCCGTGATAGACTTTATCTTCTCATTCTGAGGCGGATGAGGATAAACTATCTCGTGATGCAGCAGATTACCGTGCTCGTCAAGGCAGACAATTTTGCAGCCGTTCCTGAATCCGGGGTCAATCGCCATAGTTCTCTTCTGCCCGACAGGTGCGGCCAAAAGAAGCTGACGCAAATTTTCTCCGAATACCTGTATTGATTCCTGGTCGGCTTTCTGCTTGAACTCCTTGAGAATCTCTCCCGTTATGGACGGTTCCAGAAGCCTCTTGTAAGCATCGTCCACCGCCATTCTGATCTGTTCAGCAAGCGGTCCTGACGGGTATCTTCTTTCCTGACAGAAATCATAATAGAGTTTGTTGCCGCATTTCTCCGCATCTGCGTCAATCTTAACAGAAAGCCACCCCTCGGACTCCCCTCTCAGAATAGCCAGAAGCCGATGGGCAGCAATTCTTGAAAGCGGCTCCGCATAATCGAAATAACCTTTGTACTTCTGCGACTCGATATTATCCTTAGATGCCCTTGTCGCCTTCGAGACGATTCGACGAGTCCTGAATATAGCCCTGACCGTCTCCCTCACCTTTGCTGATTCGCTCAACCTCTCCGCTATGATATCGCGCGCGCCGGCCAGTGCGGCATCCTCATCTGCTACCTTGTCATTGATATACTTGGCAGCCTCGGAATGCAAATCGCGCACGTTGACTTCATACATTTTGTCAGCCAAAGGTTCAAGCCCTGCCTCCTTGGCCACTGTCGCACGCGTCCTTCTCTTCGGACGATAAGGCAAATACAAGTCTTCCAACTCATTAGCATTAACGCAAGACTCAATCGACTGCCTCAGCTCAGGAGTCAGTTTATCCTGTGAATCGATTGTCGCAAGAATCGACTCCTTACGCTTCTCCATATCAGTGAACACGTCAGTCCAATGCCGGATGCCAGCCACCTGTTCATCATCCAATCCGCCGGTACGCTCCTTACGATAACGGCTGATGAATGGAATCGTACAGCCCTCCTCAAAGAGAGTCGCGCAATTCTCCACCTGCCAATCCTTAATCTGCAGCGTAGCAGCAATATATTTTACGTATATAGGTTTCATAACGTCAATTTTTGTCAACGAGAATTTGAAGTCATTTCGGAATCAGTCCTGAGACAGTTCTTTCAATTCATCCCTGTAGGCCGAGAATATCTTGGATTTCGAGACAAATCCGATATAACTCCTGTCACTTTTCACTACAGGAAGATTCCAGGCATCAGTACTCTCGAATTTCTTCATCACGCTGTCCATCTTCTCACCCTCGAAAACGTAGGCTGGAGAAGACTTCATATAGTTGTAAACGTGCATCTTTGAGTACAAATCCGTCTGGAACATATCGCGTCTCACATCCTCCAGAGACACATAGCCCTGAAAATGGCCTTTGGAATCCACAACCGGAAAGAGATTTCTGGCAGATTTCGATACGACCTGAACGAAATCCCCCAATGTGGCGTCTATCCTGACCGGACTGAAATTGGTTTCCACGAGATCTGTGACTTTCAGCAACGTAAGCACAGCCTGGTCACTGTCGTGAGTCAGCAAGTCCCCAGTACGCGCAATTCGCTTGGTGTATATTGAATATTTCTCGAAAAATCTGATGGTACCGAACGCGATTGTGGATGTAAGTATCAGAGGGATAAACAGTTCGTACCCACCTGATATTTCCGCGATAAGGAATATTGCTGTCATCGGGGCCTGCATAACTCCCGCCATCAGCCCGGCCATTCCCACGAGCACGAAATTCTGCTCAGGAACAGTAAACTCAGTGCCGGCCATAAGCAGATTGGTCACCCTCGCCAAAAGAAATCCTGCTATCGCACCGACAAACAAGGTAGGACCGAATGTTCCTCCGACTCCTCCGCCGGCATTCGTCAAAGTCATCGAGAACACCTTGAGTATCAATATCATTGCAAAAAACAAAGGCACCAGCCACGGTTTGTGCATCATAAAGGACAATATGGTCTTACCGTCGTAGGATATTTCCTGTCCGTTAAGAAGCGGCCCCAGAGCATCATAGCCCTCACCGTACAACGGAGGGAACAGGAAAATCAGAAGTCCCAGACAAACGGCGCACAAAGCCCATTTTAGATATGGATTCTTCAGTTTGCCGAGCTTATCTTCCAGCCGCAACGTCGTTCTAAGGAAATATAGAGAGCAAAAGCCGCAGAAAAAGCCGAGCAGAATGTAGAAAGGCACATTGTGAATATCAAACGGAGTCAATGTACATTCAAATGGAAGGCTGTCGCCGAGAAATATGTAGGATACCATCGTCGCCGACACTGTGGACAGCAGAAGAGGCATCATTGAAGTCATCGAGATGTTGAAGAGCAGAATCTCCAACGTGAACAGCACTCCGGCCAAAGGCGCTTTGAAAATGCCTGCCACAGCGCCTGCCGCTCCGCAGCCCAGAAGAATGGTGATATTCCTGTAGGACATCCCCATATATCGGGCGAAATTGGAACCGATTGCGGCACCGGTATAGACTATCGGGGCCTCTGCTCCCACTGAACCTCCAAATCCGATCGTCAGGGAACTGGTCACTATGGACGACCACATATTGTGAGGCTTGATTCTCGATTCATTTCTCGAAACAGCCACCAGAACCTTGGTGACACCGTGTCCGATATTGTCCTTTATGACAAACTTCAGAATCAGGAGCGACAACAGCATACCGATTCCCGGATAGACGAGAAACAGATAATTGTCTATCTTGCCGCTGAACCAGGACGTCAAGCCGTTATGTATGAGTTTGACCAATGTCTCCAGCACTACCGCGGCAAGTCCGCTGCTTATGCCGACCACAAGAGAAAGTATGAGGAGCTTGTTTTTCTCAGACAAGCCTCTCAAAGCATCCCGCAAAGTGACGATCAATCTTTTCACCATACAAGTGCAAACTTACACAAAAACGGCCGACAAAAAAAGGATGGCCGAACAGTCTTCAAACTTTCAGCCATCCAGTATATGATTTTTAATATCTGTTTACAACTTCACTCTGCCACTATTCTGCAGAATCGTCCTCATTTGAAGAGTACTGTGAAATATTGTCGTCCGGAAGTGTCTCACCACCGTCGTCCGGTGTTGATGTTCCTCCCTCCTCTGAAGACTCCTCGTCCTCGTTCAGCCATTTCTCGATGTCATCTGCAGTATCCGTCTTCACCTTGATCTTGACCAGATATATTGCATCCGGAATCTCTACTGAAACCGCATAAAAACACGTTCCATCAGGTTTGTCATACTTTATAAGGTCTGGCAGATAGTCACTCAAGCCCTTCGGATATTTCTCTGCGAACGCGGCGGCAAGTTCTTTGGACATATTCTCGTAACTTACAACCGCTCTCTTTTTCTGATTAGTTGCCATATTATTTGTTTAGTTGTTTTTCAACGCTTGTATAACTTATTATCATTCAGAAGTTGACGTCCATATCTTCCCAGTTCTGAGGGGCTTCTGAATTTCGCGTTGCAATAATAAGACATTTTTTCTAATCGAAAATATGTTTTATCACTTTTTTTTGAAGAAAAACGATTTTTGCATTTTTTTCTTTTCCGGATCGTGCTCTGTAAACACCGGTTTCATCGTGCGCGGATCGTATCCGGAATAGAACATCACAGAAGAAGTCGTCATAGGAGTAGGCGTAAAATCCTGCACCTGGTCCATATACAGGCCCTTCAATGCCGGATTAGCGGCAAGCTTCTCCATATCTGCCATCCTGCATCCGGGATGTGAGGATATGAAGTACGGAACAAGACCTACGTGCGTGCCAGCCTGCCTGTTGATCTTGTCAAACTCAGTCCTCAACCTGTAGAAAAGCCGGAAAGACGGTTTGCCCATATAATAAAGAACATTGTCCTGAGTGTGCTCCGGAGCCACTTTAAGACGGCCCGAAGTATGCTCAAGCACCAATTCCTTCAGATACGGATACGATGTCTTGTCCACGAACCCGTCCTCATTGAGGAAGAGGTCGTAGCGGATTCCGCTGCCTATGTAGGCGTGCCTTATGCCTTTCACGGATGTTACCTGGTGATACATCTTCAGCACACGCTCGTGGCTTCTGTCCATATTAGGGCACGGAGCAGGAAAAAGGCAGGATTTTCTGCGGCACACATTGCACAGGTCCTGATTTTTGCCCTTCATTCCGTACATATTCGCAGTAGGAGCACCGAGGTCGGATATATTTCCGGCAAATCCCGGCACCTTCAAAAGGCCTTTTACCTCCTTAAGAATCGAGTTCTCCGAACGGGACTGGATAAATTTGCCCTGATGCGCCGCGATTGTACAGAAATTGCAGCCACCGAAACACCCGCGATGCGTGTTGATCGAGTATTTGATCATATCGTAGGCAGGTATGCGCTTGCCTTTGTATCTCGGATGAGGCATTTTGGTGAACGGCAAATCCCAGAACGAGTCCATATCCTTCTCATTTGACGGAGGGAACGGA
>CAVKAQ010000035.1:0-23254 GCA_963654225.1 Butyricicoccaceae bacterium
GCCACAGAGCATCGCACAAAGGTTTCTCCCATTTGCTGACAGCTTTCTCCAGCAATCTGAGATTATTCTTTCTGAATTTCACGTCGAGCGTCGCTCCGCTGTGAAAATATTCTTTCTGCCTTTCGCAGATTTCCAAAATCCTTTCGTGTACAGTACTTTCCATTTCTCAAATATACCGATTTTCTGAGATTTTTCCACGAGTCAATGTCGAGTTATTTGTTATGCAATTTTCACTGCAGAAAGAACGGCATTTTTGTTTATCTTTGAGAAACACTGGACTAAACACACGATATGCTTCAATCCTCAAACATTAGCAACCGGAATTCAGAGACACGACACATTCAAGATTCTGACGGCAGGAACGGTCAGAAGCTGGCACGGCTAATCAGATATACGGTTCTGATTTTCATCATTTTCGCTACAATATATTTCTTACCGAAACCGATATTGAAGGCATTTCTTCCTGCAATCTTCGTGAAATATCGAATTGTCTTTCCGCTGTTGACTTTAACAGTTGCAGGGATATTTCTGTTGCCGTGGCAAATGACATTGGCGATGGCATTCTCTATGTCGGGAGATTTTATGGGAGCTTACGGCAGCTTTATCGGGCAGATGGGATTCTTCGCTCTTGCCCACATTATGCTTATATCGTGGTTTATCCCGCAGTTTTTGGCATTGCCTGAAGACAAGACCTTCACAGGATTGAATCACCTCTGCAAAACGGCAGTCCGTTCGAGAGTCAGTCTTCAGACTGCATCAATCGCCGTTTGCACATTCATCGCCCTGTCAGCATTCGCGTTTACTTTCATAATTCCGGAAGCACCGGCAGGCATCATACGTACGGGCTGTTCAATTTACGCTGTTCTGATTTGCACAATGATGTGTATTTCAATTACATTGAGACGCCCGCTATTGTTCATCGGAGCGGCACTCTTTCTGTTTTCAGATATGATACTCTCCTGGAACAAGTTCGTGAGCCCTGTTCCTGCACACACGTGGCTGCTAATGCTTCCCTATTATAGCGGCCAGCTTTTTATTTGGCTAGGCGCGGCAAATCGTACCTGAGAATTTTTTCAGAATCATTATCCACCACAAACACCGCATTATTTTTCGTATCGATATCGAAGAGCAGAGCATTCACAGGCAATTGGATTTTCGCTATCGGATTTCCAGACCAGTCGAACAAATGAATCATTGGATGCTCACATTTTCCCTCATCAAAATCATCTAGAGTCGCACCTACGTAAAGAGCGGCAAAGAAATCAGGATAAGGATGCACGTCATAATAAGTTCTTGATATCGTCTCCATACCCTGCCCTTCAAGATCACGTATATTTTGAAGTTTATTCCCGACGACTACAGTCTTTGCAGACTTTCCATTCAACGAATACAAATGGACCGCATTAAAATAGGAACTTAACTCTGCTACTGTTTCACCTTTTTCATCTATGGCAAAAGAGGATGAAAGAAGATTGTGCTCTGATGCAGAGATTGAATTCAAGAAATCCATTGATTTCAAATGGCTTTCATTCCCCAATGAATCCACAAGGACTCTTTCGAAACCGCTCCCGTCAGTTTTGGAACGCCTGCACAAGAAGCAATTTGGCGAGACATAGAAATAACGGGAACCTGATTTTGTCGAAAGATTACGCGACAGATATCTGAAGACGTTTGAAAGAGAATCCTGCGATATGTCAAGTTCCAGGAATGAGCCGTTATAGCCATACACTCCCGCTTCTTGCTTGTTATCTTTCTTATAGAAACTCATCCAAGAAACAAATGGAGGATAGAGTACTTCTCCCGGACCGGAGCCTATCATCAAGAATGTATTTGTAACTTTTGGCATTCCGTTCAAAGACACTGTTGACAAGCAGCCTTTCGGTTCAACGCAAGACACCAACAGATAATCACCGAAGCATTTAATCCCCTGAACGCCCATCAGCTCAACATTGAGTGTATCCGCGTTACCCAACTCACATTCACTTGGGAACTCCTTAACATACTCAACATCACCAAATGCGAAGTAGTCTTTTTGTCCGCAAGAGACCGCCACAAAGAGCACAGCGGCAAGTATCAGCAATATCTTTTTCATTTGCAAAAATCCATTCCACTTTTATACGTTCCAGGAACTTCTGAACAAGTTCCACAATACACAACGGTATCGGAAATATCTGTACGAATACGCCTCCAACATCTATCATAGTCTCCGTGCTCAACTTGAGACAAAGCTTCAACATTAGTTGAGATAATAGCTTCAACAGAAGTACGCTCTTTCCGCACAAACATACCGATCAAAGATGCCACAAACAAAGAGGCAATCAATAAAACTATTCTTTTCATCCGCATTAAAAGTTATAACAAACACTTCTCCTACGACCTCTACCAGGCATATCTTTACAATTTCCACAATACACGACCTGATCTGAAGGATCATATATCAACGTTCTGTAGCATTCACCGCCTCCGCTTGATGTTTCACCACTAGCTAGTGCTTCCACATTCGCATACAAAGAAAAATCAACTTTCTTGTTGGCGACTACGAATAAAGAGACCGCGCATACTATAAGAAAGGACGCTGAAATAAAAAGCAATTTTTTCTTCATAATTTTTATTTTTTTAAGACACGTTCAAAGGCTTTCGACATTTTCTCACCGTGAAGAGGATTACCGACAAAAACAGGATGTGCATCTTTACCTAACAAAAAGGTATGGAATCTTCTGTCTGCTGGAAAATTCTGATTGATTCGATAAAAGTCACCGTATAAATCAATATATATCGGAAATGAAAGTTTTAAGATTCTGATCTGCTCTTGCACGTCCAACATATCATCTTCTGAAGGAGAAAATAAAATAAGCACCTTACACTTACCAGTCTGCTCAAGCCGATTTAGTTCAAACAGATCAGACATCAAGTGATTTATCGCACAAGAAGTGCATTCATCTTTACCATAAAACAATATGAGGGTTGAACTATCAAGAGCAATTTCGGCCGGATAGATATAGCCATTCTTTACTTCTACCAATTCGGAAGGTAACAATACCTTCCGTTGCATAAAGTCTACCACTTTTTTACGCAACTCACCATTAGCGCAATTAACTGAAGCCACGCCACACGATAATAGCAACAAGATAATTCTTAAAGGCTTTAACATTGATAGCAATTTAGTCATAATCTCTACTATTACGCTCTTAACATTTTACAATTGCAAAGGTAGAGATAGTGCGCAATTTTCTATCAATTTTCAGTTTCACTTGATTATCCAAGTAATCTGCTCTCTAACAACCAATTACGCCACTAAAGGAATAGGCTATTCTCACTACTCTCTAGGCAATATGCTGATTTACAACAATTTAATCACTAAAGCGACATATCGCACATTTACATATTACTGAGACTCAGCACATTACAATCACTAAAATATCACTTTTAAGAAAAATTCTTTTTCCTCGTTGCTAAGGCTTAATATTTTTTCTCTTAAATAATAACGTTTATTATAGATAGTACTAACAGAATACCCTGTTATTCGCGCGATTGTTTTTGCATCTAATGTGAGAATACATAAAGCGATTATACGCAAATCACTTTCGGTAAGTTCCGGCAAATCGCTCCGCAATCTAGACATAACACCATCCATATTCTCGTCAAGACTTTGTTCCAGATTTTTTTGGCTAGAGTCCTCCAATATTCTAAAAAGACTCTTTACCTCTGAATAGAGTAGATTCTTTCCTATTTTGGAAGATTTTTCAGACACAAAATATTGATAACATAGATTCTTAAGACGAAGATACATACTTCTTTTAGCCTGAATATGCTTTTCTTGCAAATTCGACATTGTATCCTCTTCCCTTTCTAGAGTCGTAAGTTTTTCTACCAGAGTGAATATTTCCTCTTTGAAATGCTCGTTCTCTTCCACAAGAGATTCGATAGTATGAATCTGCTCTACTTCTCGTATTGACAGTTCGTCTAACTCTTTTTTAATTGTAGCATTATTTATAGACATCTGATCAAACTTACATTGCCAACTCTTTTTATGATATAAATATGAGCACACAACTACCAAAGCACAAATCAAGCACAAAAGAGCAATTACCCCAAAACACCAATTAAAACGCCTGCCGAAGTCAGTTATAGCAAATAAATTTAAAGCATGCTCGAATTTTCTCAACACAAAATTCACAGCAGAATCTGTCACTCTGTAGAATTCATTATTAATAGTCTGCAGTATCCTACTCACAGCAAAATTCACAGTATAATAGTAAAATCCCATAGCGTTCTTTTACAATTTAGGAGAATCTTTTTGTTGGTTATTTTTCGGTCAAGGACATCATCCCAATACGCAGTAAATATACTCTGTTTTAGCGACATAAACAAAACGAAAAGAAATACTATGCGCCGATATCAGCAACATATTTTCTCTTCATTTTCACCATAGTAAATAGAAATACGGCTACAGGGAAAACGCTGAGCAAGTAGTCTATGACGATTTTCACTTGTGCAGTTGTTCCTCCAAAAGCCTGATGCGCTTCTTCAGATCTTCAACGGAAGGGAGTTGCTGCTGGATTTCCTTGATTTGCACATTGCTGTAGGAAGCCACTCCCATCGGTGTCGTGATGCCACTGAATGCATATTGAACCTCTGTTTCGTCCTTGTTGCTGCAAATCAGGAGTCCTATGGTCGGATTCTGGACCGGAGTCTTTATCAAATCATCGACGGCATTGACATAGAAGTTTAGTTTGCCGGCAAACTCCGGCTGGAATGGCACGGCCTTTAATTCTATGACGATGTAGCAATTCAACTTGATGTGAAAGAACAGCATATCGAGCTTGCGGGTCTTTCCTGCCACGATAATCTGTCTCTGTCTTCCGAGATACGCAAATCCAGTTCCTAGTTCGAGAAGGAAACGGGTCAGCTGTATTTCCAACTCAGATTCCAGTCTCTCTTCATCATATCCTTTAGGGAGAGACAGGAAGCCGAAGTCATAAGTGTCTTTGGTAATCTCCTGTGCCAGCGTACTCTGAGAAGATGGGAGTCTTTCAGAGAAATTTGTGATAGCCTTGCCTGAAGATTCATATAGATGCGCGTTCAAACAGTCATTGAGCGCCTTTCGGCTCAAGCCGTCGGCTATGGTCTTGGAAAGATAAAAGACAGCTTGTTCCAGTGATTTGCAACGGGCGATTATATCTATATGATGTCCCCACGGCACAAGTCCCAAAATTGTAGGGAATTCTCGCATAGGCTGTGCGAGTTTTTCAAAACTATAATTTTCAGATAGTTGCAATTCTCGCACAACTTGTGCGAGTTTTTCAGAGGAGTTGGCATAGAACAAATACCATTGTTTCATACGCCATAGGTTCGAAAGACTGAAGCCCTTCGATTCCGGGAATGCAGCCTGCAAATCCATACTTATCTGCTCAACAACTCCAGCGCCCCATCTTTCTTCAGCTTTCTTCCGTACAAGATCTCGCCCAAGATCCCAATTAAAATGCAACTGCTCGGCATTCACCTTGATGGCCGCCTTGATCTGTGCGCTGCGATATCTGGACTTAACTTCTTCAAGCCACTGAACATATTCACTGTCAATCTTCACGTCGTGAATCTTCACGACCGTAGGTTTCTCGTTTTTCATATTCGTATCGTTTCGGTTATACAATTTCGGAATCGGCCACAACACACACAAATATAACTATTTTTTGAAATCACTGCTTGTCGCACAAAAGTCCTATACAAAAAACGACAAGAGCGGCAGGGAGGCCGTGAGGGCCGTCTGTCGCTCTTGTCAGTCATTCAGAAGATGCTGAACGCAAACTTCTTTATAGTTGTGGAATTATTTGGTAACCTGGATATTGTCGATATGCCAACGGTGAGCACCTTTTACAGTAAAATCATAATTTCCTGTACTCTTGTCAAGCGCATCTGTATATACGATTACAAATCTCGTATCGTAATTGGCTCCTTGTACTTTTACATTGGCGTGTGTCCAGAACATTTGCCCGGTCTCCTGCGTTGTAGACAAAGCATCGCTATATTTTGTACCGTTCTCAAACGTACCTTCACCCAAAATAATCACCGTCAATGTAACAGGATCGATAGTACCGGTTCCTTGCACGTGGCGGCACCAGTCAAATTCAAGTTGAACGTCAGTAGCAGCTTTGAGACTTGACAATTTTGGAAGTTTAAGCGCTGTATGGGCACTAGTCTTACCAAATTTCAGATATGTATCCTGAGGATATATCACCTTGGCGGATGAATTCAAATCTTCATATCCGGCATTTGCAAACGCAGGTGCGAATTTTGTTTTGAACGGAGCCGCCGTATATATATTCGGTGCATTCGCTCCACTTGCAGATTTATAGTCATCCGGATAACCGGTAACAGCATTTCCGATTGGGGTACTGTTAGATGCATTATACTCGGCTATCATTGGACTAAGCCAACTGAAGTCATCATAGAATACGACATTCGAAGCAGCCTGAGCAATTGACAATGTCAAAGAATAGCTGTATTCTTCGTTTGCAAATACGATATCGCCAGTTCTCGCCTCTCCGGCATTTGCCTCGAATTCAACAGGAATCGAGTATGTACCTTCTGTAGGAATCTCAACTGAAGGGAGTTTAACCCAAGACGGAGAGGTTACCTTGAACGGAACATTAGATACTATCGAAACATTCCTTGTTTCACCTATACCTGCAATGGTATTCACGCCTTCCATCTGGACAGTAATCTTAGGCTCGAACTTGTCCTGGGTTACGGTAAGGACGGACTCAATGTTGTCCTTGTAGAAGCGTACAGTACCGGTTCTCGCTGCACCTGTAAGGTTAGGAGCCGCCTTGAACTTGATAGTCTTGGTCTCCACGATAGCAGCAGGAGATGCCTCCGGAACAACTGACAGCCAATCAGCGTCAGCACTGATTTCCGTCTCGTAAACGACATTGGACTGCACCTTCACGTCAAACTCCTCGCCCTGCCCGAGTACAGTAACGGAATTGCCGCTTGAGATGCTGATAAGCGGATCAAGTTCTCCGCCTGCAGCAGACTGTACGACATAGACAGTCTTCTTGGTGTCCTCTGACTTGATGGTAATTTCCGCCTGACGCAGAGTTGCCAATGTGCTTGGTTCGCAAGTAACGGTAATCTCTTTTTCCTCATTTGCAGCGCCTTCAGTCACGTCAAGTGAAATCCAGCTCTCAGAAGGGGTAAGAGTGAAGTCATAGTCTGAAGTTGCAGTGAACTTGACTGGAGCAGTAGGAGTGCCCTCGAATGTCAGAATATCTCTTGAAGAAACGATTGTGGCATATACAGGGTCTGTATCCGGAATCTCAACTCCGTCACCCTCTTTCACCATAATGACCTTAGGCTGATATTCATCAGACCCAGTATCAGTTACTGTAAGACGTGCAGAACCGCCATTTCTTGTTGTAAGAGCGCCATCGCCATTTGCCTGCCAGTTCGAAACGCATCTAAAACGGAACTGGGAATTTTCCATATTCTTCTTGATGGTAACAGTCGCGTCAACCTGCACGTTAGTGGAACCGTCGGCATTCATCGCGTGAGTATAGACACAATCCTTGACATCAGTTGCTGTCTTCGTATCCTGTGCCGGTTTCCAAGTTTCGCCATCAAGATATTCTATAATCCAATACTTATGTCCGGTTGCAGAGGTTCTCGCCTCGAACACGATTCTCATCTCTGAGCCTGCCTTCACTGCGCCATAAGAATAGAACAGCCAATAGTCTCCAGGCCAAGGACCGGTACAACGAGGACTCTTATCACTCACGTCCAGGGCATATTTATTTTTGTCATTTGTATTAGCCAAATCAAAAGGCACATACTGTATATATCCGAGACCTTCTATCGGTTCAATCTTACCTTCAACCGCAAATGATGCAGTAGTGAAATTGACTGGATCCTTCCTGATCTGGTATTTGACCGGATAGAATGACAGGTCCTCATCAGCGCCGTTGTCATCAAACTTCACCGGAACCACGTAAACAGTCTGACCCGTTCCGAGCATCGCGTAGCCGTAAACTACAACCTTGTGCATATTGACAGCATCGATATCGACGCCAGGGTTATACATTGTAACGGCATTCAATGTCGAGCCTACACGCAAACCCTTGTTGATAAGGGTACCTGACACCTTTACATATTCAATGGCTTCAGGCTTATAGCCGGAGCAGGAAGAAGTGATATCCTTTGACTCCGGATAAACTACATCTGAGTTCGACAGCACTTCAACCTCATCGGAGGTGAATGTCTTGACTCCGGATGTAACGCTTGCGACACCGTTCATAGTGACCTTGTCACCGACTTTCACATTGCCGGCATTGCCGAGTATATACATACTCTGCGATGCGTCTGTAGCAATGAAGCCGTCTGAAGCGAGAGCTACCACCTGTGTTTCCTTCACTTTCGCACGGGTATCAGCGTCAAGTTCTGCAATTCCGGCCAAGTCATATTCATCTACTCCCAGATAGGTATCACCTTTCTGATAGATGACGGTAGAGACCGTATAATTACGTTTATTGGCGATCGTTATAGTTCCCTGACGTGGAGCTGCCAAAGCACCGTTCTTGACGTTGTCGTCAACAGTCACGTTCAGTTTAACAGTGTTCGTTCCGGACTCGCGATCCACGTGGATCCAGTCTGAATCGACGTCCACCATCCAGTAAGCATCAGATGCTACTGTAAGAGTCTGAGGCTCCGCATCCTTGGCAGCGAATGTCAAGCTAGATTCAGTAATCAATGCGCTTGGCTTAACATAGTCCTCTTCCTCGCATCCTGTGAAAGGAAAAGCGAGAAGGGCCACTGCGCAAAGTTTCAGTATATTGTTAAAAAGTTTCATAGAATCATTATTTTTCGTGTTCAGTTTCATTCAACCAAATATTGAAAATGACAGAACGTTAACTGAGGCCGTCATTCCAACCAGGATTCTGAGCCAAATTCTTGTTGAGAGCACGGTCACCGCTTGGGATCGGATAGAGATAATCTCTGTTTTCATCAAAGACTCTCTTTTCCTGTTTAGTCCTGTACATCTCCACGAAGCCTTTGGTCTCTTCGCTGAGCACTATACCGTTAGAATAAGGAACATAACTTCCGTCAATCGTGATTTCCTGAATCTGAAGGAATGTGAAATCATTTCCATACGTCTTTTTCAGTTCATCAGGAACTTTTGCAGTATCATAAAGATATACGTCAGCTTTACCGTCTCCGGTCAGGTCATAAGGGCCAGGTCCGCTGAAATACATACCGCGAAGCGGCTGCTCCCAAGCCTTGCCTTCTTTCCATCTGATGATGTCGTTCCAACGTCTTCCTTCAAGAACCATCTCGATTGTACGTTCGCGACGGATTTCAAGGAGCTGCGCAAGATTTGCAGGATTACGTTTAGCCAAGTTAGGATAGCCATACTCGTCAGAAGTAAGGTAATCGTCAACAGTAAGGCCGTCAAGTGTCATATGAGGCATACCTACACGGTCACGGAGCTTGTTGATTGAATTGTCAACGTCTTCCTGAGTAAGGATATTGAGCTCAGCCTTGGCTTCTGCGAAAATCAGATATGCTTCACCGAGACGATATACAGGAATATCATTGAATGACATAGATGCACGTTCTGCGGTGGTGTATGACGCATCCATCACAAATTTCTCAAGCTGATAGCCAGTTGCCGTCATCGCGATTTCAGGTCCGTAGTATGTCTTCTTTGCGGAAACTCTTACAAAGTCAGGAAGTCTCATCACCATTCCGAGACGTGGGTCGCGGTCGGCGACCTCTTCGATGAACGGCTTGGTTTCCCATCCCTCCTGGTCTGTGTATCTTGAGCCGTCCTTCATAAGGAAGCTGTCAACGAACTTCTTGGAATATCCAGGGTTACCTCCGGTGTTCATAATGACATAACCGGTAGCGTTGTGATAGCAGATTGACTGCTCGAATCTCAACGCAAGGATATACTCGTTAGGATCGGCATCTGCCTCTCTGAAGAGTTCGTGATAATCTGAAGCGAGAGAATACTTGCCGCAGTTCATCACCTGCTCGGCTGCCTGATAAGCATAGGTAAGGAATTCTTCAGGAGTATGTCCGTCAAGATCCAGTCCGTGATACTTTCTGAAAGTTCCCTCATAGAGACAGAACTGAGCCTTAAGCATAAGAGCAGCCCATTTGTTCACTCTGTAGGTACTTACGTCAGAAGGAAGATTCTCGATTGCGTAATCGATGTCTTCAAGCATATGAGACATAACCAACTCTCTGGAATCTCTGGCATTATAGAGAGAAGAATCCTGTGAGCCGAGTTCCTTGTCATACCAAGGAACGTCTCCGAATCTCATAACCTTGCTGAAATAGAATTGGGCACGGAAGAACTTTGCAAGCCCCTCATACTGCTTTGCCACAGCCTCGTCAGTACACTGGTTGATATGACCGAGCATCGTGTTGATCTTGCGGAGCTGTCCCCAAGACCATCCGCCTGTACCTGCTGTCTGAGGCACCTCACGTGCAGTACCGCACAACAATTCATCGGAGATAGTTCCTTTTTCAAAGACTATGTCAGACTGCTCATCATACGGGGTTTTGTCAAGCAGATTGTCATAGAAAGAGTTCGAGAACAGTTTCAAATCTGTTTCTGTACGGAAATATGTTTCCGGAACAAGCTTGTCCTTAGGAGTTTTCTCGAGGAAATTATCGCAGGATGTCACCCCAAGGGCAATCGCCATTATTGGTAATATATATCTTTTCATTATAGTCTCCCTGTATTAGAATGTGATGTCAATACCGAACATGAGAGTTTTCTGCCAAGGATACGCGACAGCGTCAGAAGAATCGCTGTTCTTGTATATACCTTCGTTTGATTTGGAGGTTGCTCTTCGATAAGCAGACTCCGGATCAAGATATTTCGTGTACTTCTTGATAGGAGACCAGTACGCCAGGTTCTCGCCTGTGAAATAGAAACGCACTTTCTCGAGGCAAATCTTCTTAGTCAAATGCTGAGGGATAGTATAACCGACAGTCAAGTTCTTGAATCTGAGGTATCTGACATTCTGGATATAACGGCTGTTCACAGGAGCGAGCTCTCCTCCGGTTGAAGAGTAGCAACGCGCCCTAGGGAAATATGTGTTAGGATTCTCTTCTGACCACACGGTCTTGATGAAGTCTCTTGGCATAAACGCCGTATAGTAAGAGTATGCGTAAGAGCCCCAGAACGCTACATTCATTCCTGAAGGATACCAGTAGTGAGTACCTGTTCCCTGGAAGAAGGCGTTCACGTCGAAGCCCATCCAGTCAAATGCAAGAGTGAATCCGTACTGCATACTAGGGAGCGAGTTACCGAGAATTTTACGGTCACCCGGGTTGGATACGGTATTGTCACCGAGAGTGATCTTGTTGATGCCGTTCGCTCCTTCTTTCTTGTCATCCAAATCCACATAACGAAGGTCACCGGCAAGGAATCCGCCCTGCATACGTGAGGTTCCAATATATGTCAAAGCATCACAGACATTCTCCTGATAGTACTTCGCTTCTTCATCTGTAGCGAAAAGACCGTCAACAACAAATCCCCAGATTTCACCGATACGCTGTCCTACATAATAGTCAGCAAGGTTCTTCGTAGGGTTGTTTGCATATCTTGTAATGTGAGAATCGTAGTCGCTGAGAGATGCGCGGACGCTGTAATTAAACGGCTTTCCTGCAAGTTTGAACGAATCTCTCCAGCCCAAAGAAAGTTCATATCCGCGTGTTCTCAAGTCTGCTGAGTTCTCCTTAGGAGCGTCAGCACCGTAAACACTAGGAAGTGCATTTCCCTGAACAAGCATATTCTTGGTATCACGGATATAACCTTCCGCCGTGAACTCAAGTCTGCTGTTGAGAAGAGAGGCGTCGATACCCACGTTATACTGCTGAGTTGTCTCCCAAGTCAATTTTGATGAGTTAGGAGCGGAAATCGCAGAATATTTGGCATTGGTAGAGCCCTCACCGAAGGTGAACGCGCTGAATGTCTTCTGCGAGATTGTTCTCATATAAGCGTAGTCAGATACATTCTGGTTACCGAGTGAACCGAATGACGCACGCAGTTTGAGGTTGTTGACGATATCCTTTGCAGGCTCGAAGAAATTCTCCTCAGAAATACGCCAACCGGCTGAAACTGAAGGGAACAAGCCCCAACGGTGACCTTTCGCGAAACGTGAAGAACCGTCATAACGGCCGGAAGCCTCGAAGAGGTAACGTCCCTTGTAGTCATAGTTGAAACGGGCGAAGAAGCCGGCGAGAGCATATTCACTCTGACCACCTGTAAGTTCCGTAATGATTGCGCCTTCGTCGTTTGTGGCGATAAGGCTGAAATCGTTGAGATCCTCATCTGAGATGTTCTGTGCCTTGGCGGTAACGTTCTTGTAGTGGTATGTCTCCACATTGAAACCAGCCATCACTTTCACGTTGTGGGCATCCTTGAAGGTATTTTCGTAAGTACCGAACACGTTGCCGGTGTAATAATCGTAACGTCTTGTACGCTCTTCAAGTTCATTCAAACCTGCGCCTGTAGTATAAGCATCAGTAACTCCCGGACGCACTCCGTAAGGAATGTTGACTGTCCTGTGCATTTCGCTGCGGTTTACACGTCTGTATGTGAAGTTCGCAGTGATATTGAAATGGTCAACCGGACGGATTACGAGTTCAGTAGTATTTGACAGGTTGAACTTCTTGTCATAGTTCTTGTGTTTGCCCATCGCGAAAACGATCTGACGGCCGTTTGCCACGTTGTAGCTACCTCCGACAATCAGCGGGTTGTTGTAAAGTCCCGTTCCATCAGGGTTGAACAGAGGGAAAGATGCAGGAGTATGACGCAAGTTTCTGAACACGTCCTGAATATCGCCGACACCGATCCAAGAATAATTCGAATTGTAGAACGAAGTATTGTTGGACAATGACATCCACTTGTTCAATTTGGCGTCAATCTTTGAACGCAGATTATATTTCTGATAGACATCAGGCTCGGTACTCTTCATAATACCTGTCTGACGGTCGTAGCCTCCGGAAACGAAGTATTTGATATTTTTGTTGCCTCCGCTGATGGAGATGCTGTGCTGCTGAACAGGGTGTTTGTCGCGGAACATCTCGTGATACCAGTCAGTGTTGCAATAGTAAATCCACTGCTCTTTACCGTTACGGACTTCCTTTACGACCCAAGGACGGTCAGGATTTTCGGTCTTGTCGTTGACACGGGCAAGAAGTTCCATCATATCGTGCTCAGTATAGCCCGTATATGGAGTACCTGCAGCCTGGGTTTTCCAGAATGTATCCAATGTGAGAACTGACCAGTAACCTCTGTCCTCATAATCAGTAGAGGTGGTAGGCTCTTCCCAACCGAACTTGCCGCTGTAACGGATTTTGGCCTTGCCGTCATCAGCGCTTCCGCTCTTGGTAGTAACAAGGATAACACCATACGCCGCACGAGCTCCGTAAACGGCCGCAGCAGCCGCATCCTTGATGACAGAGATGCTGGAAACATCGTTAGGATTGACATCTTCCAAGTCTCCGATAGCACCGTCGATGAGGACGATAGGATCTGACTCGTTGATGGATGTGAATCCTCGGATATTAAGTTTTCCTGAACTTCCAGGATTACCCGACTGTGTCGTAATGTTAAGTCCAGGGACAGAACCCTGCAACATTGTGACAAGGTTGTGCGATGAACGGTCCTTGAGGGCTTTGTCATCGACAACTGAGATGGCACCCGTCAGGTTCACTTTCTTCTGAGTACCATAACCTACCACGACTGTCTCGTTCAAGGTCATATTGTCCTCTTCAAGCGCAACATTCACAGTTGCCTTAGCAGCCGGCACAGTCACCTTTCTGGTCAGATAACCCAAAGATGACACCTCCAGGACTACATCTCCTGAAGGAACCGACAGTGAGAAACTACCGTTCACGTCTGTAGTCGTTCCGACAGTCGTGCCGGAAATCATTACAGCCGCTCCGATAAGAGGTTGCTGCTGGTTATCCAGGACTTTTCCGGAAACCGTCCTATTCTGAGCTAGTGCGGCCACGTTGGTCAGCAGTGCTATCAGAAGAGTCACAGCAAGTGTTTTAAAGACTCTCATAAAATTGGTTTTTTGGTTTGTATTTAAATGGTATATTTTTCAGTAAGTGTCTGAGTGAATCAATACTCGGCAAGTTGGGCGTCAGTCAACGTGTTGAACTGCTTAGGCCTTTCCATTTTTTCCGTATAGACATTGCCGAATTCATCTGTAACCTTGATGGTAAGATCCACGTTGGCGTCGCTGGCAGTAACAGTAAAGAAGTGAGGAATACTGTTCTCCGTGATGAATGACGGGGTGTCAGTCAGATTGGCCTTATTGAATCTCTTCACTGACAAGGCTTTGATATGTAGCGGATCATACGCTACGCCTTTCGTGTATGTCAATTCTTTTCCGGACTCTTCCGTGACAGACAATTTCCAGTTGGAATTCCAGTTCCATATATTTATCAGAACCTTGTTGTTCGAATTCTTAGGATAAGCCGCCGTGTATCTTGCGAATGAAGCAAGCACCGCCGCTTTTTTCTCGTCAGTTATCGACCTTGAGTCATTGTACAGATTGGAAATATCATCAAACGAGAATGAAACATTGTTCAAGTCGTAAGAGCGGAACTGGTAATCCTCAGTCTTGGCAGTAGCCTTGTATTTCCATTTAATATCAGTACCTGCAATATTCCAGATGCTGTATCCGCCCGGAGCACCGTCGAGACTTACATATACGTTTTTAGTAAGCGAACCTGACCACCACCAAGAAGCGCAGACAGAGCCTGCATTATGTTCATAGATGCTTGGCCGGCCGGTAAGGCTCTTGGTTTCAGCCGGATTCGCGTTGAATATCGTATGGGTATGTCCCGTGACGAAGTTGACATTGTAATCCTTGACAAGATCCACCACTGACTTTCTCGTCGACTCATTATTGTCCCATTTGAACGTATCGGTACCGTTCGGGTAGAAAATCTGTGCGTGGGTTATAACGACAAGAGGTGTGGTTTTGGCCACATACGAAAGGTCTTTCTCAAGCCAGTCGATCTGCTCCTGCGTAAATCTCTTTACGTAATTTCTGCTGGTTGTTCCGTCATATTGGCTGCAGTCGATGTCATCAAGAACGACATAATGAATCCTGCCGATATTGAAAGAGTAATAGTTTGGAGCGATATCCGTCGTGTATTCGGATTTTGCATCGAAATTGCTCTTGACCGCCATATAATCGTTGTCGTGGTTACCCATAGTATGATAAATCAATATGCCCGACACACGGTCATTTATATCCTGAAGATATTGCGGAAATTCGTAGTTCTTTGAATACCAGTACAAATCCCAAGTCATATCACCCAATGTAATCGCATACATCTTCTGCGATTTGTGACTGTCCATATAGGTGTTGAGGTCATTCGTAAATGCTGTAAACTGGGTCCTGTCATCAGTCCTGTTGGCCAAGTGCATATCGCCGAGGAAAAAGACGGTGTAGTTATCCTGGCCACTGACTTTCTTGAGAGAAAAATCGACTCTTTCTGCAACTGTCGCACTCTTCTTCAATGCGGTATGGATGACCGGAAGAACACCATTGTTCAAAGGCTCATATCCTGGCGGCACAGTCATGAACACATATCCGTTCTTTTTCTGCGACTTCATCTGATATACGCCCTTACTGTCGGTTTTCACCACTTCGTATCCGTCAGAAATGATGACACCGCTGACAGCATCGCCTTCGCAGGACACCTTGCCATATACGGTACTTCCGGATTCCGGCTCAACGCTACCGCCTGTAATCGTAACCGTGGTGGAGCCCATCAGTTTGCTTTTGCTTCCCCTCTGAATATAAATGTCATAAGAGCCTGAAGTCAATCCGCTGAACAATTCTACAGTGAACGACTTTTTCTCATTCAGGGATAAGATATTGCAGGAGTGCTGCGTTTTTGAGACATCTTCAAACACAACCTTATCCGTCAATTTCGGAGCTTTGTTGAACTGAATTCTGAAATCCAATGTCGATGCGCCTTCTTCGATGCTCAATTCAGCCGGAACGCTGAACATCACATCAAATTTACCGGAATCTTCATTATTGTCCTTTTTGCAGGAAATGAATAAGGCGCTGCCTGCCAGAACGGCGATAGACAGCAATATTGCGAGTCTTTTGGTTCTTAAAACGTTTTTCATTTTAAAACAAGTTTCGTTTCGAAAGCAAAATTAGTAATTCCCTTTCAAAAACAAAATAAATTTTGAATCAAAAAGATTAAAAAAAGGCTACAACTTTATTACAAACAGACCTTGCAAAAATTCAAGGCGTTAACCGAAAACGTGCAAGAACGCACGCTTTTCGTATGAAAAGAGAGCGGAAAACGGGGTTCGAACCCGCGACCTTCGGCTTGGGAAGCCAACGCTCTACCAACTGAGCTATTTCCGCATTATATCCGCACTACAGGCGGACAGGTCTTGCAAATATAGTTATTTTCTGTCCAGTTCACAAAATCCGACAGATTTTTTATCTCGCAAAGAGCAGTTATTTTGCGATTAACAATGCTAAACCTCGTTTTGAGGGCATCGGAGCATTAGAGCATTTAGGTGCTAATCATTAAAGAATCGTAAACATTACCACCCATAATTCCGATATAAAAATCATTTTCGATGTTTTTACGATTTCGATACGATTATGTAAGAGCCACCGCTTATATTCGCCGCAAAACAAAAAAAACTTACACCTATGACTGCGCACAAACTAAATTTCAAAGCATTGAGACTAGCTGCCGTTGCCTGCATTATGCTTTCATTATCACCGTCTTGCAGGAGGATAAGCACCGACGTCGAACCTGAAAACGGGACAGGGACTCTGAGAATTCACTTTTCCGAAAACTCCTACAAACAGACAAGGGCAAACGAAGAAGAGTTCCCGGACACCTCCGCGTTCATTTTGAACGTCACTGACTCTAAAGGGAAGGTAATATATAACGGCAGTTTCGGAGACTCACCCGAGAACCTGATTGTAAACACAGGCACTTATAACATATCTGTCAGGTCTGGAGAATTTTCAAAACCGGCATTTGCAGCCCCGCTATATGGTGACGACCAATGTGTTACGGTCACGTCCAAGAACGCAACTGACGTTTATCTGGTTTGCGAGCAGCTTAATTCCGGAATTCGGCTCAAGGTCGCGTCGGACTTCCTCACTTCATACCCGAACGGCGTGTTGTTTCTAAAATCATCTGACGGAAAACTTATGTACTCATATAAGGAGAAGCGAACAGCATATTTCAATCCGGGCAATGTGTCTTTAATCCTGAATGACAACGGAGCTGACAAGACTCTATTCACCAGAACACTGAAAGCCAAACAGATACTCAGTGTCAGCATCTCAGCGCCATCCAATCAGACAAGTTCCAAATCCGGAGGCATTCACATTGACGTGGATACTTCAAGGGTCTGGCTAAATGAGGATTATGTCATCAACGGAGGCTCAGGGTCCGACAGCGGTTCATCTTCAGGAGACACCTACAAGACTGCGCTGAGCGTATCGCAGGCGAAATCCGAAATCGGCGCTGAAGACATCTGGGTGTACGGATATATAGTCGGAGGAGATATGACATCTTCGTCCATATCGTTCGACGAGCCGTTTTCTTCCAATACAAATATGGCGATCGCAGGTCGCACGACAGTGTCAGACAAAGAATCCTGTATGTCAGTCAGCCTTCCGAAAGGTGGCATCCGGGACGCGCTCAACCTGTCGGACAATCCGGACAACCTCAAGAAGAAAGTTTACCTCAAGGGAGACATCGTGGAATCATACTTCGGCATTCCTGGCATCAAGAATATAACGGACTATGTTCTTGACTGACGTCTGCCGTTCAACAAACAATCACACTGCCACCACTTTCGGTTCAAGTCACTTCCGATTGACAGATCTCGCTCTTCCAGAGCGAAACGAAGTTTGATTATGAGCATCTGAGATTCTTATTCAGCAACGACTCGTATCTTGGCGTACTTGAGGAGAAGAATCTTCTCCCCGGCCTCGTCAAAGAGTATTTTAGCTTTCAGGTCCGCATTCCCACCTGAAATTTCCTTGACTACTCCATAACCGAACCTGTTATGTTCGACGCGCTGTCCAACCTTGATTTCCAGAACGGACACTGCCGGAAATTCGGAATCCGGAGTCCTCGGCATCATCGGCCGTGGCGCTGTTGTCCCGAGTTGTGACGATACAGGTTTCAGCGGCCTGCCCGTGACACTGGATTTAGGAACAGGCTTCTCGACCTTGACATTGCTTGAAGTTCCGTAAGAATTGTACGTTCCTGCATTCCGATTGGACTGATAGCCGGAAGAACTGCCATATCCGCCGGATCTGCCGGAATCATTTCTATAACCTCCGCCGTATCCGGAGAAATCTCTTTTAACGAACTTGAATCCGAATCCGCTGAAGCTATTGTCAGACTCCGAGACTTCGTCGTCGCGCAAAGGATTGTCTATATATTTCGGGTCAATTTCCTTTACAAACCGGCTAGGAGAATTCTGCTCGTGCTTGCCGTTTCGCATTCTCGTAGTTGCAAACGACAGATTCACAGCCACTTTTGCTCTCGTAAGAGCCACATAGAACAGTCTCCGTTCCTCCTCTATTTGGGACGGATCGGAGAACATACCGCCGGACGGAAAGATATTCTCCTCCATTCCCGCGACATAGACGTATGGGAATTCGAGACCCTTTGAAGAATGCACCGTCATCAAAGTAATCTTGTTGGAAGCATCCTCATTTGCCATATCAACAGCGCTGAGAAGCGATATGTCTTCCAGAAAATCATTCAGCGTAACGACCGGCAGCTCGTCCTCAGGAATCGAGTCAATATCCTCTATATTATTGTCCGCCAACAGCTCCTCTCGGTATTGATTCTGTTTATCCTCAACAAAGCCTTTCACGCTGTTGAGCAATTCTTCCACATTGGCCGCACGAGACTGGCTCTCGACTGAATTGTCAAGTTTGAACGCAGCCAACAGGCCGCACCTCATAGACAGATGATTCGCAACAGAGAAAGCATCCTTTTCAGCAAGCACTGAATTACACTCCGCTATCATATTATGGAAATCCATAATTTTGCCCAAAGTGCCTGATTTAATGCCTGAAGCCTCCAGAATTTCCGGAGTACAGGAAGCAAACAGGGAAAGACCTCTTTCGTGCGCCGCATTGACCAAAAGCCCCTCCGATGTCGCGCCGATTCCTCTTGCAGGCACATTCTGCACTCTTCTGAAGGATTCGTCATCATTGGGATTGACTGCAAGTTTCAGATAAGCCATCATATCCTTGACCTCCGCCCTGTCGAAGAACGAATTGCCTGAATATATGCAATATGGAAGATTTCTCTTTCTCAGAGCTTCCTCGAGCGCCCTGGACTGGGAATTAGTCCTATACAGAATCGCAAAATCATGATACTGACAATGTTCCCTACCCATAATGCTGACTATGGACGATGCTATCAGCACCGCTTCCTCCTGCTCGGTATATGCTTTTATAAGATGTATTTTGTCACCCTCGGGACCTTTCGAGAAACAAGTCTTCGGAATTCTTGAAGAGTTCTTCTCTATGACAGAGTTCGCCGCATCGACTATAGTCTGAGTTGACCTGTAGTTCTGCTCCAGACGGAATATCTTGCATTCAGGATAATCTTTCCTGAAATTCAGGATATTTTCAATCTTAGCGCCTCGGAAAGCATAGATGGACTGAGAGTCGTCACCTACCACGCAGATGTTCTTGTGAAACTGGCTCAACTTTCTGAGTATCAGATACTGAGAAAGGTTGGTATCCTGATACTCATCCACCATTATGTAGTCGAATCTCGACGCAATGGATTTCAAGGCTTCCGGAGAGCACTGCAGCAAGATATTCATATTCAGCAGAATATCATCGAAGTCCATCACTCCGGCCTGTTTGCATTTCGAGGCATAGAGCGCATAAATGTTGCATATTTCAGGCTTCTTGGCGTGTGTGTCGTTTATGATTGCCTGGTCATTGCGTTTATACGCCTCAGGAGTCACCAGATTATTCTTCGCCTTTGAGATGCGGTCCAGCACATCTTTCGGCTTATAGACCTTGTCGTCAAGTTTCATTTCCTTGAGACAAGTCTTGATTGCGCTTATCGAATCACTCGTATCATATATGGTAAATCCGGCAGGATATCCCAACTGCTCCGCGAACTCTCTAAGAAATCTTATGAACACAGAATGGAATGTGCCCATATATAGCCTGCGCGCCTTTCTTTCGCCCACCATTGCGGCGATTCTTTCCTTCATTTCCGCAGCGGCCTTCTTGGTAAACGTCAGCGCCAGAATCCTGTCCGGTTCGCCACCGTTTTCCAGGATATAGGCAATCCTCCCCGTAAGTACTCTCGTTTTTCCAGCTCCTGCGCCAGCAACTATCAACACCGGTCCCTCTGTCTGGCTCACAGCAGCCTTCTGCTGCATATCAAGCCCCTCTAGTATAGCACTTTTGTTTTCCATAATAAAGCGAAATTACGAAAAAAATCAGTATATTCGCGCCGGAAATCCGAAATACTATTAAAGGTTACCTATAATGTCAAACAACATCGATTTGAAAGAAGGACTGAACATTCCTATTTCAGGAACAGCAGCCCAGAAGACTAGAAAGACGATCGTACCTGACGTTATCGCTGTGAAACCGACTGACTTCAAAGGCCTTATACCAAGGCTTCTCGTCAAGGAAGGCGATAAGGTGCTGGCAGGTTCACCTGTTCTAGCCGACAAAAAGAATCCTGACATTCTTTTCACCTCTCCAGTCAGTGGAACAGTGACCGAAATCGTCAGGGGAGAGAAGAGGAAGTTGCTTGAGGTAAGGATCAAGGCGGACGCCCAGCAGGAATTCGTTGATTTCGGCACAAAGAAGCCATCAGAGATGACGGCGGCCGAGATTAAGGAAGCGCTCCTCAAGAGCGGTCTCTGGCCTTCTCTTATCCAAAGGCCTTACGGCGTACTAGCCGACCCTAATTTAACTCCAAAAGCCATTTTCGTATCGGCATTCGCCACTGCGCCGCTCGCTGCAGACCCTGAATTCGTATTCAAGGACGAGATTGCAAACATCCAGACCGGCGTAAACGCTCTCGCAAAACTTACAGAAGGCGGGATTCATTTTTCTCTTAACAGAGACAATTACTCAGGCACACCGTTGCACAAGATCGAGAATGTCATTCAGCACGTTTTCAGCGGAAAGCACCCTGCAGGAAATGTCGGCGTACAGATCAGCCACATCTCCCCTATCGCCAAAGGTGATACCGTATGGACCGTGTCTCTGCTTATGCTCGCCGCCATCGGCAAGCTGTTCAACACAGGCAAGTACAATATGGCGCGCAAGGTCGCTGTAACCGGTCCTGTAGCCATTGAGCCGGCATATGTTGACGCACTTCCGGGCATCTGCATGAAGGAACTCAAAGAATTCTGTGACAACTCCGCAAACGACGTAAGATTCGTCAGCGGCGATGTCCTCACAGGCGAAAATGTCGGTGAGAACGGATTCCTCGGATTCTTCGACAATCAGGTTACACTTCTTCACGAAGGAACTGAAAGAGAAGTCCTCGGATGGGCCAAGCCGTTCAGATTCGGCAAATTCAGCTCTACACGCACATACTTCTCCTGGCTCTGCCCTAACAAGACATACAATATGGACACGAACACCAACGGTGGCCCTCGTGCATTTGTAATGTCCGATGTTTACAAGAAAGTGCTTCCTATGGACCTCTTCCCTGTCTATCTCATCAAGGCTTGCCTTGCCGGAGACATTGACAAGATGGAACAGTTCGGCATCTATGAAGTGCTTCCTGAAGATTTTGCTCTTTGCGAATATGTAGATCCGTCAAAGAACGATATCCAGGCCATCATTGAGAAAGGCATTGACCTTATGATTAAGGAAATGGCATAAATTAATGGAAGTTATGGAAGAATCAAAAAATACACAGCAGCCAGGCCTTTTCGAAAGGGGTGGCAAACTTGGATTCCTTCACTCCAGCGTTGATGCTTTCGACACATTCCTCCGCGTACCGGGAACGGTTACAAAAAGAGGAGCACACGTCAGAGACATCGTTGACCTGAAGAGAATTATGATAATCGTGGTTGTAGCACTCATTCCTGCCGCACTCTTCGGAATGTGGAACGTGGGATACCAGCACTGCCTCGCCACGGGACAGACTTGGGGACTTTTCCAGAATTTCTGGTATGGATTCCTCAAGGTATTGCCTTTATATATTGTAGCATACGTAGTCGGTTTGGGCATAGAGTTCGCCTCAGCACAGATCAGAAATGAAGAAGTGAATGAAGGTTACCTGGTTTCAGGTATGCTTATTCCTCTCATCGTTCCTGTTGACGTTCCGCTTTGGATTCTTGCAATCGCAGTCGCTTTTGCAGTCCTTTTCGGAAAAGAGGTATTCGGCGGTACAGGTATGAACTTCCTGAACCCTGCTCTCCTTTGCCGTGCGTTCCTGTTCTTCGCTTACCCTAGCAAGATGTCAGGCTCAGACGTATGGGTATCATTGAAACACGGTGAAAGCCTTATTGACGGTGCGACCGGAGCCACTCCGCTCTCATTCGCATCTGAGGGCCTCGACGCAATGAACAACGCCGGCGTTCAGTACGGTATGTCAGCTTGGGATATGTTCGCCGGAATCATTCCGGGTTCAGTAGGTGAGACATCAGTCATCGCAATCCTTATCGGTGCAGTCATTCTGCTTTGGACAGGTGTCGCAAGCTGGAAGATTATGGTATCTTCAGTTGCCGGCGCACTCTTCGTAGGCTGGCTCGGCAACGCATTCGGTGCAACTGATGTTCCTGCATATTATCAGCTTCTGATGGGCGGTTTCGCATTCGGTACAGTCTTTATGGCTACCGACCCTGTGACATCAGCTCAGACAGAATGCGGAAAGTGGATCTACGGATTCCTTATCGGTGCGCTCTGCGTAGTCGTAAGACTGTTCAACCCTGGCTATGCCGAGGGTATGATGCTCGCGATTCTGCTGATGAACACATTCGCTCCGCTGATTGACCACTATGTCACCGACATCACAATCTCAAGAAGAGCCAAGAAAGTTAAAATCGCATAATATATATAATAGGTATGAATACTAACGGAAATATATATACAGTCATCTACACGACCATCGTCGTAGTAGTTGTAGCTGCGGTTCTTGCATTCGCTTCCGCGGCCCTCAAGCCTATCCAGGACGCTAATGTCAAGGCTGATGCGATAAGCCAGAT
>CAVKAQ010000036.1:0-18531 GCA_963654225.1 Butyricicoccaceae bacterium
GAAAAGTTTGCAATCCTCCTTGAGCGAGCGCTCAGGAGATTCCATATATTTCTGAAAATACTTCTTGCCCTTCATAGAATCCAGAACAGAACCGATGAGAAGGTCATAAGGCTGCCAGGAGAAGCCTTTGCGAGATATGATTTTCTGAAAATCGGGGTCGTTTCTGAAAAATTCAGAGACCTTGTTCTCCGCGAATTTGGTATTCGGAGACAAATCCTCAGGCGTCGGATTGAACTTCTTCTTGGCCTGCTCCAACCTGTTGCCGGCTTCTGCTGTCAACGGTTCTATTATTGAAAGCATAAACAAATAGAGGTCTCTGGTAGCCTCGCACGAACGGTCAAGTTCAGTCATCGCTTCATCCAGCGTCATCCGCCCGATAGACGCATAACCATAGAGCACCTTGAATGCTTTAATTCTCAATATTCTTCTACCTAACATGCACTAATCTGTTAATCGACTTTCAATATATTTTTTCAAAAAGTTCTCAAAGATACTACCATTTTTCAGAATTTTCCTTAAATTTGGTAAATAAAATTAAATCAGAAAGGGAGATATGTACAACGATGATTATGAGGGAGGCTACTCCCGTGACCGCTCCGGTGAAGAGATTTACTCGAAGCCTGTGAGAGCCGGAAAGAGGACTTATTTCTTTGACGTCAAATCAACGAAAGGAAACAATGACTTCTATCTGACAATAACTGAAAGCAAGCGCAAAACTGAATCTGACGGACGCTTCAGCTACGACAAGCATAAGATTTTCCTCTATAAGGAAGATTTCGAGAAGTTTGCCGACGGGCTTGAAGAGGCTGTCGAATACATCAAGAGCAAACTTAACGGCACTGAGCCTGCAGCCAAGGCACCGGAGCACTCTGAGCCGACTGAAGCAAGCAAAGATTCAGATATCTTCTAGACTTCAGGACACGAGTTTGCGCATTGGCGCAAGTCATAGCAATAAATGAGAGGAAGACTAAAAAGCGTTTTTAGCCTTCCTCTTTTCGTTTGTCGAATAAAATCGTTAATTTTGGAGACTAAGCATCTTATTACTATGAGTTCGATTTTGCTTAAAAATACAATATGCAACGGTGTCCTCTCGAATATCTATATCGAAGGGCAAAGGATACGGAAAATCACTAAAGTGGGCTCTGACGACTCGGGCGAAATTCCAATCGCGTCCGGCATCGAAGTTATGGACTGCGGCGGCAAGACAGCCATTCCGGGATTTATCAATATGCACACTCACGCGGCTATGTCGCTGATGAGAGGAGTGCAGGAAGACGTCATATTCGCCGACTGGATTTCCAAAATATGGGAGATAGAATCCAATGTGGATGAGGAATTCGTCTATTGGGGCACCAAAGTAGCCTGTCTGGAAATGATCAAGACCGGCACAACCACATTCAACGACCAGTACTGGTTCTGCAAATACGGGCGGAGGGCAGCCGTCGAAATGGGAATACGTCCTGTGATATCCTACATTATGATTGACCAGAACGACCCGGAGAAAGCAGCCTTGCAGAAAGAAGAATGCCAACAGGCATACGAAGAAGCAATGGCGCAGAACGACGGGGCAATCTTCGCGATTTCAATACATTCCGTTTACGCGACAAGCGAGGAACTTATGGTTTGGGCGACAGAGTTCGCACGAAAACACAACCTCAAGATACACATCCACGTAAGCGAGACAGAAAAGGAGATTCTGGACTGCAAAGCACTCCACTCCGGACTTTCTCCGGTGGAATATCTTGACAAACTTGGAATACTTGGTCCTGACGTGATTGCAGCCCACACATTGTGGATAAGCGACAATGACATCAGGCTTCTTGGAGAGCACAAGGTGAATTGCGTCCACAACATCAACTCCAACACGAAGTTATCCTCCGGATACACTTTCAAATACAACGAACTTGAAGAGGCAGGTGCCAACGTTTGTCTGGGCACTGACGGATGCGCATCCTCCAACAACCTGGATATGCTGGAAGCGATGAAGACCTCCGCATTGTTCCAGAAGGCGTGGAGAAGAGACCCTAAAGCACTTCCGCTCAATGAATTGATAAACACTGCCACGATAAACGGAGCGAAAGCGCTCGGCATTGACGCAGGAATCATCAAAGAAGGTATGTTGGCGGACATTCTGCTGGTCAACACTGAAAGTTCTTTCTTCCTGTCACCTGGCAGCTTCCTGTCGAATCTGGTCTATTCCGCGCACAGCGACTGCATCGAAGACGTGATTGCAAACGGAAGATTCGTGATGCGGAACAGGAAAGTAAAAGACGAGGCGCAGATACTTAACGGCGCTCGCGAACAATTGGAGAAAATCATTTAACTCAAAGATACTATGGATCCAAGATCAGAAAGAATTTATACAGCAGCAGAGTACGTAAAAAAACAACTGAATGGAAGAGTTCCTCTTGCAGGAATCGTTCTCGGAAGCGGACTCGGCAAACTTGCAGACAAAATACAGAATCCGACAGTCATACATTACAAGGACATTCCCGGATTTCCGATTTCGACGGCAATAGGCCACAAGGGCAACTTCATCGCCGGAGAACTCGGCGGCAAGTTTGTAATCGCGATGCAGGGACGTATCCACTATTACGAAGGCTATCCGATGGAATTGGTCACGTTGCCTATTCGCGTTATGAAAGTGTTGGGTATCAGCTATTTGTTCGTATCCAATGCAGCAGGAGGAATCAATTTCGACTTCCGTGTGGGCGACCTTATGATCATAAAGGACCATATCAATCTTCTTCCGAATCCGCTCATCGGCCAGAACCTGGACGATTTCGGTCCGAGATTCCCGGATATGACACACCCCTATGACGCAAAACTGATTGCAAAAGCCAAGGAAATCGCAGCAGACGCAAAAATTGCACTGAGAGAAGGCGTGTATATCGCAGGCACGGGCCCGTCTTACGAGACCCCGGCAGAGTGGCATTTCTTCCGCACGATAGGCGCGGACGCAGTCGGAATGAGCACTGTGCCTGAAGTTATTGTAGCAAGACATTCCGAGATACCCGTATTCGGTATGTCCGTCATCACCAATGCAGCGCAGGTGGAATTCGATGCTGACTACAAAAATGACGGAGACGATGTCGTGAAAGCGGCCGACTTGGCAGCTGACAAGATGACTCTCATATTTTCAAAAATTATTGAATCACTGTAATGGATTTCGGTTTTTTCAGGGTTGCCGCAGGAGTTCCGAGAGTAAAGGTTGCGGATGTAGAAGCTAACGTGAATGAAATCTGCAGGCTCGCGGAACAGGCAGAGAAAGAGGAAGTTTCACTGATTGCATTTCCGGAATTGTCGGTAACAGGATATACCTGCGGAGATTTGTTCGGTCAGGAATTATTGATAAGAAAGGCGGAAGACGGCATCAGGCATCTGAAATCATTTTCACGAGGCAAGGCCATAACCATAGTTGTAGGAGTGCCGGTCAGAGTCAATGCTTCACTTTATAATTGCGCCGCCGTCATCCATAACGGTTCCTTGAGAGGACTGGTTCCCAAGATATATCTTCCGACATACAATGAATTCTACGAGTCCAGGTGGTTCTCCAGCGGTGCCGATTTCCTATATGGTGCTGAAAAATCGAACTCAGGAATATACGATGACGCAAAGAATTGCAGTTCAGCGGTTGCCGGAGAAGAAATATGCTATGCCGGGCATAAGGTAAACATCTATCCTAATCTTCTGTTCAACGTAGGCAGATGCACAATCGGCATAGAGATCTGCGAAGACCTCTGGACGCCGATACCGCCGTCCTCACATCACGCGCTCGCAGGAGCGGAAGTAATTGTAAACCTTTCCGCAAGCAATGAGGTGCTGATGAAACACCAGTACAGAAAGCAGCTTGCCAGTCAGCAGTCAGCCAGAACGATATCTGGCTACGTTTACAGTTCCTGCGGATATGGGGAATCCACTCAGGACGTAGTGTTCGCCGGCTCGTCATTCATCTATGAGAACGGCAGCCTGTTGTCAGAAAATGAAAGATTTTCAATGACATCCGGAATCATTTCCGCCGACATTGACATAGATAAACTGAAGATACTCAGACAGAAAGAGACGACATTCCATTCCGTTTCCCCTGACGGAGCCAGAGACGGAAACCACTCACGGACGTATGTCAGGATACCCGCCGGCAATGGCGCTGAAACCGACTTCAAGAAAGAATTGAGAAGACACGTTGACGCCCATCCGTTCGTGCCTGGAAACGCTGAAGAAAGGGACGAGAGATGCAGAGAAATCACTGCCATACAGGTAATGGGACTTGCGACCCGTCTTGCGCACATCAACTCCAGAACCGCAGTCATAGGCATTTCAGGCGGACTTGACAGCACGTTGGCGCTGATTGTGACAGTACTTGCATTCGACAAACTCGGATGGGACCGCAAACGGATTATAGGTATCACGATGCCGGGACTTGGAACCACCGCAAGGACGCACTCCAATGCTGCCGATCTGATGAATGCTCTTGGCGTAACTTCTCTGGAAATCCCTATCGGAAAAGCAGTTGCGCAGCACTTCGAAGACATCGGACAGGATCCGTCAGTTCAGGATGTCACATACGAGAATTCCCAGGCACGCGAACGCACACAGATTCTGATGGACGTCGCCAACAAGGAAAACGGCATAGTCGTCGGCACCGGGGATTTGTCTGAGCTGGCGCTCGGTTGGGCCACATATAACGGAGACCATATGTCTATGTACGCAGTTAACGCCAGCATTCCAAAGACATTGGTGAAGTATCTTGTAGGGTGGGCGGCAAACAGTCATTTCGGAGAAAAGGATTCTGAAAATGACGGACGCAGTGTGCACGACATTCTTATGGACATAATCGACACTCCGATAAGTCCCGAATTGAAACCGGCTGACGACAACGGAGACATAGCGCAGAAAACAGAAGACCTCGTTGGGCCTTATGAGTTGCACGATTTCTTCCTGTATAACATTTTCCGTTTCGGATATGCCCCATCGAAGGTATTTTTCCTTGCTCAGAAGGCATTTGCCGGGATTTATGATGACGAGACCATTTTGAAATGGCTCAAGACATTCGTCAAGAGATTCTTCGCGCAGCAGTTCAAGCGGTCCTGCCTGCCGGACTGTCCAAAAGTCGGTTCGGTGTCTTTGTCGCCACGCGGTGACTGGAGAATGCCGTCCGATGCCTGGAGAACGCTGTTCCTTGACGATCTTGAAAAGATATAAGAAGCGATAAAGAACAAGAGGATGACCGTTTAGTCATCCTCTTGTTCTTTATCGTGTTGAGCGATTGAATAAAAGTCCCTTTCAATCAACCACTTTCAGCGGTATTCAAACATTTAGCGCCGTTTCAAACGAGCCGCAAGCGAGCCGTCCATTGCGCCTTTCATAAGTTTACGCGTACCCTCGAACTGCTTGAGCAGCCTGTTCACTTCCTGAATTGAAGTTCCGCTGCCGTCTGCAATACGTTTGCGGCGACTGCCGTTTATGAGTTCAGCGTGGTCGCGCTCATAAGGCGTCATCGAAAGAATGATAGCCTCAACGCTCTTGAACGCGCTGTTGTCTATGTCAACGTCCTTCAAGGCCTTGCCCATACCCGGAAGCATCGAAGCCAAGTCCTTGATATTTCCCATCTTCTTGATCTGCTGAATCTGATTGTAGAAATCCATCAGCGAGAACTGGTTCTTGGCAAGCTTTTTCTTCAGTTCACGGGCCTGCTTCTCGTCGAACTGTTCCTGAGCTTTCTCCACGAGAGAAACCACATCGCCCATACCGAGAATACGGTCAGCGATTCTGGCAGGATGGAATACATCCAGAGCATCAATTTTCTCGCCTGACGAAATGAATTTGATAGGTTTCCCGACTACCGCCTTGATTGACAGGGCAGCTCCGCCACGCGTATCTCCATCCATCTTGGTCAAGACAACGCCGTCGAAATCCAAAGTCTCGTTGAAGGCCTTAGCCGTTTCAACAGCATCCTGACCTGTCATAGCATCAACGACGAACAGAATTTCAGTCGGATTGACAGCCTTCTTGATCGCAGCAATCTCGTCCATCATCTCCTGATCCACTGCCAGACGGCCGGCGGTATCAATGATGACGACAGAAATGCCCTCCGCCTTAGCCTTTGCAACTGCATTCTCTGCAATTTTCACAGGGTCCTTGCATCCTTCTTCAGAATAAACCGGAACTCCGGCCAGTTCTGCCATCACCTTCAACTGGTCAATTGCCGCAGGTCTATACACGTCACAGGCCGCCAGAAGGACTTTCATTCCTTTCTTGGACTTGCACAGATTTGCAAGCTTTGCGGTAAATGTGGTTTTACCGGAGCCCTGCAGACCGGATATGAGGATAATTCCGGGATTTCCCTTGACATTGATATCATGAGCACCCGAGCCCATAAAATCAGCAAGTTCGTCGTGAACGATCTTGACCATCATCTGCTGAGGCTTCACAGCCGTAAGTACATTCTGGCCCATCGCCTTGTCTTTGACGCGGTCACAGAATTCCTTGGCAACCTTGTAGCTCACGTCGGCGTCAAGAAGCGCCTTGCGGATATCTTTTACTGTCTCGGCAACATTAATCTCGGTGATTTTACCCTCACCCTTAAGTATTTTGAACGACCTTTCGAGTCTTTCTGAGAGATTTTCAAACATAACTATGAAACTGTGTAAAACGTAGGTTGCAAAATTACTCAAAAAAAACTAACTTCACACAACCACATAACCTTAATAACTCAACCTATGTTGTCAACGGAAGCAATCGAAATGGCCTTTGCCAAATCAAATCTACCCAACCCCATAAAATTGTTTTTTCTCGGCATTTCCGGCAAGAAAGTAATGAAAATGAGCAGGAAACGTATCATTTCCAAGGACTCGCAGCCAACGGCCAAGACTTATGAACGGAAAAACGGAATTTCGGAAAATGGTGTCCAGTCCAGACTGAAAGAATGGATTTCAATAGACGACAACATCCGCAATGATTTCAGCATCGAGCATCTTGCAGAGCAACTGAATACAAACAGACACGCGCTCGAACGTTATCTGCATTCGACTACGAATCAGGATTTCCGATACTGGAAAACATCTGTAAGGATAGAACGGGCCAAGGCTCTTCTTCTGGAGAAAGATGATATGACGGTGATCGAGATAGCTGCTCTCATCGGATTCAACGACAAATCCAATTTCCACAAGAAATTCAAAGAAATAACCGGATGCACTCCATCCCAGTGGCGGGAAAGCGGAGGACACCCGGAAATAGATTAGAAAAAGTATTCCTATTGAATTCGGTAAAGAGGTTTCCTTTTAATCTGCGTTCTGATGTGCGGGACGGAGGAGGTCAAGCACGACTTTGACTGGATTGAAAGTTTCCAGAGGGACTTCTACGAAATAGGTATTCCAGTCACTCATAGAGCCGTTCCACAAGCCCGGCAACTCAAGCGCCTTCAATTCCCTTCCCTGATAACTCTTTGAACTGATGAAGCCTGCATTTTCATCCACATAATCCAGAAGATTGAATTTTTCTCCCTTGTAATCTCTTATGCAGCAGACCAAATCAACAGGATTGAAATGAGTTGAACGGGACAGAATCTCCTTCGAATGAGGATCATCCGGGTTAATCTGCACGCTCTCAAGAATCTGAAGATTGGACGAACCGTCCTTGCCGGCAATTATGAACGGACCGCCTCCGGGCTCGCCCTGATTGCGCACCATACCGCAAACTCGGACAGGCCTGTCCAGCTTGCTGCGAAGAAGTTTCACCCTCTCCTCAACGCTTCTTGTCAAAGGCAATTGTATGCACAGTTCCTTATCGAGGAAATTCTCGACACTGTTGCATAACTGGAGACAAGCCTCAGATTTCAGGTCTGAGATCTCGTCAAACTGCTTCAAATATCTGAAAATCCTGTCACGCAACTGGAGACACTTTCCCATAAGCGCCTTCTTGTACCTTGCGGTTATATGAAGGAATCTGTCATTTGAGACATTGTCGATATTCTTGACGGAAACGATTTCCTCTTCGAGGTCATTCAGATTATATATCAACGCTCCGTGTCCTGCCGGTCTGAAAAGCAAATCGCCGGATTCCGTACGGAACGGCTTGTTTTTAGTATCAACAGCTACCGTATCAGTAGATTTGTTCTGAAAAGTAAATGACACGTTGTACTTTACACCATACTTCTTCTCATAGTCTGACTTCACCTCATCCAAGGCCTTCTTGAACAGCGGTTCAAATTCAGGAGAGATGGTGAAAACGATATTGGCCGTGCCGTCAGAATTGCGCATATAGTCTTGAGCCTCAATCAGATGCTCAGCAAAAGCGGTTCTACATTCTCCGTCTGCATATCTATGGAAACGGATAACGCCCTTCGGTTTTGAGCCATATCCCAGGCCCTTGTCAGTAAGCACCTTTTCCGCAACGTCGCGCCTGTATTCAGAAGAGTCTTCCGGTTCGCCGAACATCTCCGGTGTGTAGAACGCAAAGTCCTTTATGCGGGAAGCAAGTTTGGCCACTGATGAATCAGTGCCCGGATCTTTACCTTCTTCCAATGAAGCCAAACCCGAAAAGATGTCCTTGAACATTCTGGAAGCCGCTCCGGAGGCAGGTACAAACTTGCATTTTCCTTTTACGGACGCACTGTCGCAGTAAGCTACGGCTTCATCGGTCTCCTGCTCCGTCATAATTCTGATGCCCCTCTCCGGAGTCGCAGGACCTACTATATTCATCCACGGAAACCCCTTCTTGAAGCGTTCCACTTGAGCCTCAACCTGTTTCACAGAAGAACCTCGCTCTTCTATTTTCCTGATATCGTTTTTATCAAACATAATGATAGATTTTAATCAATATACACTTCTCTTCGGTATTTGTATTCGCTGCGAAGTTTGTCAAAATCGCCGGGAGCGATACGCAGCATAAAGTCATCCGTAAAGATAGGATAATTATATTGCAGAAGAGCAGCTATTTCGCCCTGATTCAATCCTTTGAGATGCAATTTCACCGCTTCGTTCTCCGCCAGTTCGGTCTTTGGGAAGAACTCATACAGCTGCGTAATTCCGAAATAATGAGCAACAGCACGTACCGCCGCCGCTGTGCCGTTCTGTTTTCCCTGATATGAATAGCCGGCGATATGCGGGGTGGCGATAGCCACTTTGTCCATCAGTTCCAAGTCTATATTCGGTTCGTGATTCCAAGTGTCAATGATGACCGGCCCCAGTTTAGGAATCGCCGTTTTCAGAGCCTCATCGTCCACCACTTCGCCGCGTGAGGCGTTTATAAAGAACGCTCCGGGCTGCATCAATGAGAAGAAACGGCTGTCAGCCATACCTCGTGTTGTCTCGTCAAGCGGAGTGTGCATCGTTACTATCTGTGAATTCTGCAGCAGATAATCCAAGTCACAGAATCCGAACGGACCTTCAGCAGCAGCTCTCGGAGGATCGCATTTCAACACTTTGAATCCCAAAGCGAGTCCCATTCTCTCGATAAGACTCCCCACGTGACCGACACCGATTATGCCTATCGTGTCGCCTTCCAAACTTATGGCTCGACGCGAAGCCAAACCGTAAAGAGCTGAAAACACATATTCCATCACTCCCCCGGCGTTGCATCCCGGAGCATTGCGGACCACGATGCCGTGCGAATCGCAATATGGAAAATCAATATGGTCTGTACCGATTGTCGCCGTGGCAATGAACTTGACTTTCGAGCCTTCAAGCAGCTGGGCATTGCATTTTGTTCTTGTCCTGATCATCAGGGCATCAGCATTTCTCACTGATTCAGCATCGATTTCACCGCCTGGAATATATATGACATTCGCATAAGGCTCGAATACACCCTCTAGAAAAGGGATTGCCTTGTCTGCAAGAATAGTAATCCTGTCTTTCATTTCAGTATTAAACTTTTAAGCGGCTTGACTCCTTCTTTTGCGCTATAGAGAGGATCTGCCAAAACCGCGTTGTTTATCGCTTCGACTATAGCTTCTTTATTGTAAAACAATTGATTACGGACAACGGAAGAGGATATTGAGCAATACAAAGTCCCGTTCTTTACATATTTGGACAAAGTATATGGAGCAGCGCCAGTGACGGAATCCCAAGCCTTGGTGACAAGGAATTCGTTCATTCCGGACGACAGTTTCATCGACTGCATCATAGCTGTCATAAGGTCGCCCAAAGATGACGGAGTCTTACGTTCCAAAGATATGCTTTTTCCTTTGTACATGATCCAAGTTTCTCGATTATCTGACTTGCTGTGTATTTCTAATTTTCCCTCTAATTAACTTCCAAATATTATCTCGCTCCGGTGGAGCGAATCGAAGTTTCATTGGGGAACGTATTCCCCAAACCCCTTTAGTCGCTAGCGCTTCGAATATTAAGTTTCTCAATTATCTGACTTGTTGTGTATATCTGACTTTTCTCTCTAATTAACTTCCAAATATTATCTCGCTCCGGTGGAGCGAATCGAAGTTATTATTCCAAAAATCTGAAAGTGCCGTTCTCGGTTTCGAAGTAGGCGCGGTCTTCAGTGATGCCGTCAACGATACCCTGAAGGCGGACCTTATTGCTGTCAGTTATGAATATCTGACCGAAATCATTTCCCGCAACCATCGCGAGCAGGTTCGCGGTCCTGTCCATATCCAATTTATCGAAGACATCGTCAAGCAGCAACATCGGAGGCAATCCGAAACGGTCTTTCATAAGTTCGTACTGCGCAAATTTCAACGAAACCAGAAATGACTTCTGCTGCCCCTGGGAACCGCATTTACGGATAGGATGGCCGTCCATCGCAAAGACAATGTCGTCACGCTGAGGGCCGACCGTCGTATAGCCTAGAGCCAAATCCCTTTTCGCCACCGAAGCCAGGACATCTGACAGTTCGCCCTTGTCCATATCCGAGCGATATGATATGCTGACGGATTCCTTTCCGCCTGACAGCGACCGATAATACTTCTCCACGACCGGCGACAGTTCCTTTATGAATTTGGAACGCACGGCGAACACCCGGCCTGCAAATTCCGACATTCTGTCGTCAAACACTTCAATCAGAGACATATCAGGATGTTCTTTCAAAGCGATGTTGCGCTGAGAAAGCAACCTGTTATATTGTTGAACATCTGAAAGGTACTCCCTATCCATCTGGGACAGCACCATATTCAGGAATCGTCTCCTGTCTTCGCCCGAGTCGCTTACCAGAGAGACATCGTCAGGAGAGACCATAACCACAGGCAGTTCCCCGATATGCTCGGAAATCTTGGTATAAGCCTTGTCATCTCTCCGGAATTTCTTTTCGCCTGCAGCAGAGACTTTTACGGAGAATCTAGACCGCGTTGAATTCTGCATCAGGTAGGTTCCTGACAATGAGAACGAGTCTGTGCCGTAGCGGAAGTTGTCTCTATCTGAAACGCGGAAAGCGCTTTTGGTCATTGACAGATACCAGATTGCGTCGAGCAGATTGGTCTTTCCTTCGCCGTTTCCGCCAGACACGCAGTTGATATTGGAGGAGAATTCGAGCTCCGCCAATGCTATATTCCTATAATTCTGTACAACTGCTTTCTCTAATATCGCCATAAGTCTCTAATAAAATAGCTTGTCGCAAACACCGATTTTTGCGAGCCCCTAAGCTGCGCAAAACAAGCAGACAAATATAAAGAGGAAGAGGCTAAAAAACAATTTTTAGCCTCTTCCTGTTTATGAGTTCCACCTCCTGCACCTCCTGAAAGGAGGATTAGCGGCCTCCGGCCGAGCGTCAGAAGACGCTTTGTCGCTTCGCTCCGAGAAAACAATTTTTAGCCTCTTCCTGTTTATGAGTTCCACCTCCTGCACCTCCTGAAAGGAGGATTAGCGGCCTCCGGCCGAGCGTCAGAAGACGCTTTGTCGCTTCGCTCCGAGAAAACAATTTTTAGCCTCTTCCTGTTTATGAGTTCCACCTCCTGCACCTCCTGAAAGGAGGATTAGCGGCCTCCGGCCGAGCGTCAGAAGACGCTTTGTCGCTTCGCTCCGAGAAAACAATTTTTAGCCTCTTCCTGTTTATGCGTTCCACCTCCTGCACCTCCTGAAAGGAGGAGAGATTTCTAGAAGAAATAGCTCAGGGTGACGTTGAAGCCGATGTTCTCAGTTCCATAGAGGACGGCGTGGCTGCCTGGGCTCACACGGGCATTGTACTGCTCAACCTTTCCGCTCTTTGACGAGAAGCCCTCGTATTTAGTCCAAGTCTGAGGCTGCAGAGTAAACATCACCGGAGTAAATGTCATAGCACCGGCCAGCGAAAGCCTGCCGGTCATAAACCACTCGACACCCATATCCGCATTGACACCGAGTCCCTGGATATATCCCACATTGTACCTTTCAGTAGGTCTCGCATAATCGATTCCCAAATCCGCCTTGAAATCATTGAGAGTCGCGCTGCCGCCGGTTGTAGCAGGACGCGTCATCGGCATTGAAGACGGCACCCTGTTCTCCGAAGTCAACTCGTTTCCATAGTTGAACTTGAGCGAACCTCCTGCGATGGAATACGTCAAGCCGAATCCGGCGATGAATTTGAGAGGTCCCTTGCCTGCCATATATTGGAAACCGATTGCCAGGCTGGCATTGTTCAGATTGGAAACCACTGCATCCACCACCTGATTTCTGGACTCAGGATCTATGGCTCTTGCAAGATCGTCATCCACATATTCCCTGTAGTCAATGTGACTGCCGTTAAGACCCAAAGCCGCACGGAACGCCCACTGGTCACTCAAGAAATATCTGAAACGGAATGCCGCGAGAGGGTCCTGAGAAAGAATGAACATCTGCTTCTGGGAATTAGCCATCCCTTCGATGAACTCTCCTGCAAATTCACCGTTCTTCGGCTGCATCTTCAGCTTATACGAAAGCGTCGCGGGGTTGAAGCTGACACCGATGGACCAGTCTCCGCGTTTAGGCGAGAACCGTTGCGACTTCTCCGCATTTCCGCCGGAATAGGTAACCTTACCCCCGTCATTGTCTTGCGACAATGCCGCCAAAGGACACAACGTGAGCATCGCAAGACTGATCAGTATAGTTTTCTTCATATATTTACTCTTTTGGAAGGAACCGCCTGAGCCGATTGCCGGCATAAAGACCGTTCCCGGAAACTATTAAAATTTATTCGACAAGAATTTCAAGGAAATCGCATTACGGCTGAACCAGTCCGGCGTCGCCGTAGTTTGCGACAGGTTTCATATCCACTGCGAAATATGCGGCCGTACCGCAATCGACAGTCTTGGACACCTGAGAGAAGAAATACGCATCAGTATTCACCGTTCCGGTTTTGCCTGTCTGAGTGGTCTTGTTGGTAGCCGCATCACGGCATTCCACTTTCACTTCTATGCTCTTGCCTACCGGGCAGCCTATTTTGGTTTCGAAATAGCCGTACTGTCCTGTTTTCACTGTCTTCAGAGCATAAGTCACCTTACCGGACTCGTCTTTCTCCCCATAAAATATGTTCACATCAAGTCCAGGATTGGCAGTGTAAGGGTCCTGACCGGAAGGGCAATATCTTACGTGACCGCAAATAATTGACTTAACAGGCAGATTTTCTTCCGTCAAATCTGTAGGTTGAACTTTTTCGCAGGACATACAGGCAGTTCCCGCCAATGAGGCAATAAGCGCAAGGCAAGCCAGCCCCTTCATTTTGGCAATAGAGATCTTACGGAACTCCTTCAACAGAGGTTCCAGTGCAAGAGAAGCTTTGCGGGCGCGCAATCCGGCAGCCTTATTTCCCTTAGTCTGCTGAGCTGAAGCATCGCGGAGCATCATATCCGCGGTCTTTCTGATTTGATTCAAAATGTTCTGCATATCATCAAAATTTATGTGTGTCAAAAAAGATTATTAAAGTTTGTCCTATGGTTTCTTAATCATTCGCTTTCTTAAAGACATAGTAATACTGCTGAGTTCCTGTATCGTCAGTAATTTGGATTCCATTCCCTTGTTTTTGTGCTGTTTCAGTCTTAAACCATATCAAATATCCATCCTCCTCCGTATAGACGATTTCATAATCAAACGACAAACACCCTACTTTTCCTGCCGTATCCCAAAATTTCGCGGAGCTACTGATAATTCTATACTCGTTATTCACGTATAAACCTTTTTCATTAGGACCTGTAGCAAACTTCACGTAAGCCCCTCCGTTTTTAATCTGGGTCGCGCTATGCAATCCGGACGGAGACTTGGTCTTATTGCCCTCTGACCAGCTTTTCGCTGACGAATTCATATAGTATATTTTCACATTCTGTAGAGAGAAGTCCAGCTTAGCCCGCAAAACAACATTGTAGTCTGAATAATACCCGAGCCTCAGTGTAGTCCCGTAGTCATCAGTAGCTGTCACATTCAGGAAGAGTGGACGTACGCCTTTGTAGTTATAGTTTCCGATATAGTACATTCCCTTGCTTTGCGCATAGTTTATCTGCGAAGCGGATATGATTGATTTGTAGTACGAATCAAGTTCCGTATCTGAAGAATATGTACCGCGTTCCGTATAATGATCCGAAGTTACAGACCATATTGACTGCGGATACACTTCCACCGAAGAACCGGAAGTTGCGACCTTGAATACTGATGCCGGTGAACTGCTATGCTCGCACCATCCGTTCGTGCTAATTTCATGATATACTCCATTTGATTTCCAGTGAGATTCTGTCGTATTGTAAGGATTGGTTCCCCAATAAATCCTGCTACCTTCAGCGAAATGGAAACTTGCTACAGATATGGTCTTTTTGATTTTAGTTCCTTTTTCGTCAATTGCATAAACCTCTCCGGAGCCCTTGCTCTTTCCAGTTACACTATATTGCTCCAGTTCATCATACTGCTCCGGGTCATCTGAGTCAGATGTATAACTTGCAATACTGCTTATGCCGTCCAAGTAAATTTTTCCGAAATTCTCGTAGGACTTGGTTTTTGAATTATACACGGCGACCGTCGATGTATGCCCGATGTCTATCTTATCATCATCGATTTTGCCGTCAGATACAACAACGATGTTGGAATATTTCGAGTCATAAGCACGCGGAGGCAGGAGTTCTATTGACGCGCTGAACACATTCCCCGCGTCATCACTGACCGTCAAAGTCGCATCTATAGCGGAATTTACATAATAATACCCGTACTTGTAATTGGCTGTAACTCTGGCATAGGTAGGATTCGCTGTAAGCATTGTACTCAAATCTTCTCCACTTGCACTCGTCAGTTTCCAAGTAGCCTGTTCGTAAGAAATCGGCGTTCTGGTCGTGGTATTATACAAGTAAAAACTTCTACGGTTTTGCCCGTCGTATGTACACCTTAGCGAGTACTTGGAGCCGCTGGATACAGGTTTAATGACTATACCCGTACCCGCACTTTCAACAGTAACCAGCACGGTTCCTGACGGAAATGTTGAAGGGCTGACACTGATTTTGAAACTTCTTGAATTCTTACCTGTAATATCCGTCGCCGTTATTGTCGCCTCTCCATACTCCGAGGTTGTGCTTATCATAGAACTTCCGCGGAATTCGCCGTCACACGCATTGTATTTTGACACTTTGGCCACAGACTCATTGCTGCTCGTCCATCGCGCACTTACATCCGGCAACAACTCTACACAATAAATCGCATTCCTGTTCAACTTCACTTCCGATGCGACAGGCTCGCTGTGACCGCATTGATAAATGGCAGTTTTTGCCGTAAACGGTTTGAGAGCGTGAGTCACTGTAAAACGCATAGACTGGATTTCCGATTCTGAAACTGAATAAGAAAGGGAAATTTCAGATGCGCCTTCTTTCTCGCCTTCATTGAGGTATAAGCAGATATAACACTCATTATCAACAACGACATCGCATTTCACCGACTCAGGATTTGAAGAAGTGATTGTCAATTTCTTCTCGTCGATCGGGAAATTCATCTCCTGAGGGCCACGCGATACCACCAGCACCCTGGCTCCGCTCAACGAAACGTCATCCAAATCAAAGGAATCCCCGTCAGTCACAACGGTACAGATATCAGCGCGTGAGATGGAGTACCTTGTAATGCGGAAGTAATTATCGGCGACAGCAACTTCCATTGTTTTAGTCTGTCCGAGATTGTTTGCCGTCGCTTTGACTGTTGTTGTGCCTTCTGATTTGCCGACAACTACTGCGTTGCCTTTGACAACCCTGACTTCTGCCACGTCCGGATTCTCCGACTCCCATTCCAATGATGCCGCGTTTGCGTTTTCCGGTTCGACTTTCACATCCAACAGAACGTCCTTGCCGACAAATGCCAGCACGCTCTCCGGCAAAGAGAAACTTGTCGCCTCTACAGGATTCACGTGGATATTTACAGTTGCAGTCAGTCCGCCGCTCTTGGCGGTAAGCACAGCATCTCCCGGAGAAATGGCCGTCACCCTGCCGTTACGCACTTCCGCAATATCAGGGTCATCCACTGTCCATTCTATAATGGCAGTGGAAATCGCGCTTTCCGGCACTGTGGAATAACGCACGTTGTATGTCTCTCCTTGCGCCAGAGTCAAATTTCCGGATTTAGGATCCGTTATGACCAGCTCCTTCAGAGATGAATCCTTTTTCTCTTTGCTGCAAGAGCATAAGGCGAACAATGCTGATATCGCAAAAATTATTGTTCGGCGGAATTTTAATGAGGGAAACATAATATCAGTTATTTTATGGTCAGCGATGATTAAAACATCGAAATGTCTGATTGCAAATGTATCAGAGTTGGATATTCGTGCAAATAGGTAATTATACTTATTTTCATTACGTAGGTAACCTGTAGCGATGAAAAAACACGTTTTCAGAGGTGTTTTGCGCGATTTTTCTGCAGTAGAGTATAGCATAAATCCGAAAAATTGTGTATATATTTGTAAAGTCAACAGTAAGCACTCCTCTACTATGATAAAAACACTGACTGCCATATTCTTCTCAATTCTATCCTCATTGACTTTACTTGGGGCTGACATTGACTCGCTGTATGTCAAATGGCAGAACGAATCCGGCAACGAACGTATAAGTTCAGGAAACGATCTTCTGAGGATTGGAGCCGAACAGGGGCTCGTCCAGAGCGGCCTGTCATTCAAGCGGACACAGACAATAGAATCCGAAGCATACGTATATTATATGATGTCGTATTACTACTATGCAAGCGACAGATTCGATGACGCCCTTTCAACAGCGTTGATGGCGCTGCCTCTCTGCGAAAAGACAAGCGACAACGAATTGCTGGCAGAGTGCATAAATATGATCGGCATAGTATATCAGAGAAAGGGATTCTTCGGGCAGGCCATCACATATATGGAGCGGGTCTATAGACTGGACTTGGCGTCAAACGACAAATCGGGAATGAGTTCGACGATGAACAATCTGGCGACTCTTTATCTCGCCACAAACCAGCCGGAAACCGCTCTCAGCTATGTGCTTCCAGCCATCGACATAGAACGTAACAGCGGTGACCGGCAGAGGTTGGCAGTGCGTCTCGGGCTCGCATCTGACATCTGGCTTGAGATGGGGCATCTGGAGAATGCGTTGAGCTGCGTAGAGGAAGCATATAAACTGGACAAGGAAGACCACAGGGAAAGCAAGGCCGCCATAAGGCTTTCACAGAAGGCTTCCGTCCTGATTGCGATGGAGAAGGACATTGAAGCCGAGATATGTCTGACAGAAGCGATTCCTATCCTGGAAAAGAACAACAATATCACCTCTCTGGCCATCTGCCACAATCAGTTGGGACAACTATATTATAAGGAAAGTCTATACAAGCAGGCTGAGAAGACATATCGCATTGCAAGCGAATACGCGACCAAAGCCGGAAGCGACTATGTAAAGAAAAAATCGCTGAGCGGACTGTGGCTGTGCCAAAAACATTTGGGAAAACTTGAGGACGCGCTGAAGACACTGGAAGATTACACGCAGTTATCAGAAAAGATTGCAGATGACAGGGCTGATTCCGCAGTGGAAGACTTCAAAATCAGATATGAGACCAAGGAGAAGGAAGACGCCCTCGCACTCGAGAAAAGGATGTCCAGGACAAGGCTTATAGGAATGATCGGGCTGGGCATACTGTGCGCGCTGCTGATAACACTTCTGTCGATATGTTGGAAGATGCTCCGAATCAGACGCAGGCAGGCAAGAATCCTGACCAAGAACATCGAGGTGAAAAGCCAATTGCTCTCTATGGTGCAGGTGCTGGACAACAAGAACGATTCCAACACGCTCAAGAAAATCATCAATGACATAGACACGCTGGACGATGTTCCTAAAATCACCAGCAGAGAAATGGATGTAATCAAATGGTGCTGTGAGGGGCTCTCCTCAAAGGAGATTGCCGACAAACTCAACGTATCGGTGCGCACCATTGACGCCCACAAGGGAAATATCTTCAAGAAACTCAATTTGTCAAGTACTGTGGAGCTTGTCAGATATGCTGCCAAAGTCGGAATGTTCAAAAAGTAAGGCAACAAGGGGAATCTAATTATTGCACGATTACGCAATTTTTTTTACATTTGCAGGCATTTTTGCAAGTAGTTGCGAATTTTCAGTTTTGAAATGATGTCGCAACGGCGATTACGGCACTTGCGGCAAAA
>CAVKAQ010000036.1:18541-23011 GCA_963654225.1 Butyricicoccaceae bacterium
GCATTTAAAAAAAAAAAAAAAACGGAGTAAAAATCCGGAAGAAAAAGGAATATTCAAAACAGCTTATAAATAATTAAAAATATGGCAAACCAAACTCTTAAAGATCAGGAGAGACTGCACGATGAGCAGGTTGCAGAAAAGGTTTCTTCTGTAGAGAATTTTTTCAATGAGAACAAGAAGATCATCTGGAGCGTTCTCGGCGTTATAGTAGTTGTCGGACTCGGCGTTCTGTGCTATCACAAGTTCTACGCACAGCCGCAGAAGGCAGAAGCAGCAGAGCAGATGTTCCCTGCAGAGGCAAGTTTCCGCGCTCAGAATTACGATGTAGCGCTCAACGGTGACGGCAACGTTCTCGGATTTAGCCAGATTATCGACCAATACGGTTCACACGCCGGCGCAGCGGCTTTCTTCTATGCAGGCGTATGCGAACTCCAGCTTGGCAACTACGAAGAGGCTGTTTCTTACCTTTCAAAATATAACGGCAAAGACGCCATATTGAAGGCAAAGGCTCTCGGTGCAAAGGGCGACGCATACGAAGGACTTGAGAACTACAAAGAGGCTGTGGCCTGCTACGAGAAGGCAGCAAATACTGTTGACGATATGTTCGCGGCTTCCTATCTTCTCAAAGCAGGTATCGCTTGCGAAGAGCTCGGCGATTCAGCAAAGGCCCTCACTTTCTACAAGAAGATCAAGGACCAGTATCAGCAGTCGATGGAAGGCTATGATATCGACAAGTATATCAGCCGCATCGAAAACGCACCAGCGAAGTAACTGTAAAAATGAAATAATAGCCGGACTGAATATCAGGCCGGCTTTTTAGGTTTAATATAATAAGATACATAATATGGGAAGAGCTTTTGAGTTCAGAAAAGAGAGAAAACTGAAGCGTTGGGGTCATATGGCCAAGACGTTCACCAAGATCGGAAAAGAGATTACCATCGCCGTAAAGCAGGGCGGTCCTGACGTTATCGGCAACCCGCGTCTCCGTGCGCTTATCGCCGAGGCACGCAACGAGAATATGCCTAAGGACAATATCGAGAGAGCCATCAAGAAAGCTACCGACAAGAGTTTGGGAGACTTCAAAGAGGTCACATTCGAGGGATACGGTCCTTTCGGAATCGCATTTCTTGTTGAGACAGCAACTGACAACAACACAAGAACTGTTGCCAATGTCCGCAGTTACTTCACAAAATGCGGCGGTTCGCTCGGCACCAGCGGAAGCGTAAGCTTTATGTTCGACCACAAATGCGTTTTCCGTGTCAAGGACAAGGAAGGCCTGGATATAGATGAACTTCAGCTTTCACTTTGTGATTTCGATGACGACCCTGAGGTTTTTGTCGAGGAACAGGTGGATGAGGACGACAACGTCACCAAGAACGTTGTCATCTACGGCGCATACGAGTCTTACGGCGGAATCCAGAAATTCCTTGAGGAGAATGGCTATGAACTTGTATCCGGAGGCTTCGAGAGGATTCCTAACGTTGATCTCAAAGATGTCACCCCTGAGCAGCGCGAGACCCTCAACAAGCTCACTGACTTGCTTGAGAACGACGATGACGTTACCAACGTTTACTCTACAATGAAGCCTGCCGAGGAATAGTTGTTGAGTCCAAACAAATCGAATAATGAATCTGAAGAGGATAACCGATGGTTATCCTCTTTTTTGTGGAATAGCGAGTAACAGTTCGACTCCGAGACCTTCGCTTTCTACCCCCCCTCTGCACTACGCTTTTGGTCGCCTTACTCGATTCAGTTGTCGCAAGGCCACTCCGGAGCGTGGCCGGCCGCGGCCTCGTGAGCGGCTCCCGGAGGAACAAAGTTCCGAAGGGTGGATGGAGCGAAGCGGAACTCCGGAGTGGTCTTGCGACAAACAGCCCAAAAGCCTCTCACCCTCAAAAGCCTCCAAAAGCCTCTCACCGGCATTTTTGAATGTACGCGATTTTTGGTTATATTTGCGAGTTAAAACATAGAGTATAACATATAAATATACATTACAGAAATGAGTATCCAACAGGATAATATCAAGAATCTGGTAGAGCGCAGAGCCAAAGCCGAAATGGGTGGCGGACAGAAACGTATAGACGCACAGCACCAGAAAGGCAAACTCACTGCACGTGAGAGAATTTCACTGCTTCTCGACGAAGGAAGTTTCGAGGAATTCGATATGTTTGTTCAACACCGTTGCACAAACTTCGGTATGGAAAAACAGGTGTTCGACGGAGACGGAGTCGTAACCGGTCAGGGTACCATAGACGGAAGACTTGTATATGTTTTTGCACAGGACTTCACAGTGTCAGGAGGTTCTCTCGGAGAAGCTATGGCACAGAAGATCTGCAAAGTTATGGATATGGCCACAAGGAACGGTGTTCCTTGCATCGGATTGAATGATTCAGGCGGAGCCCGCATTCAGGAAGGCATCAACTCACTCGCAGGATTCGGAGAGATTTTCGAAAGAAACATCCTCTCTTCCGGAGTAGTTCCTCAGATTTCAGGTATTTTCGGTCCTTGCGCAGGCGGCGCGGTATATTCCCCGGCATTGACCGACTTCACGATTATGGTCAAGAATACATCCTATATGTTCCTGACAGGTCCTGCAGTCGTAAAGAGTGTCACCGGAGAGACTGTAACATCCGAAGACCTCGGCGGCGCGAGCGTTCACGCGACCAAGAGCGGTGTAGCACACTTTGCCGCAGAGAATGACGAAGACGGCATCCGCATCATCAAGGAACTGCTCAGCTACATTCCACAGAACAATATGGAAGAAGCCCCTGTCGTTCCTACAAATGATCCGGCAAGCAGAGTTGACGATGCTCTCAACGAGATTATTCCGGACAATCCGAACAAAGCATACGATATGTATTACGTAATCAAGAGCATTGTCGATGACGGCAAGTTCTTCGAAGTACATCAGGCCTATGCCAAGAACATCATCGTGGGTTTCGCGCATATGAACGGCCGCAGCGTAGGTATCGTGGCAAACCAGCCTAAATATCTCGCCGGCGTACTTGACATCAACGCTTCCCGCAAAGCGGCAAGATTCGTCCGCTTCTGCGACGCATTCAACATTCCGCTCGTGACACTGGTTGACGTACCGGGATTCCTTTGCGGAACGCAGCAGGAATATGGCGCAATCATAGCCAACGGTGCAAAACTTCTTTACGCCTATGGTGAAGCAACTGTGCCTAAGGTTACTGTAACACTCAGAAAGTCTTACGGCGGGGCTCATATCGTTATGAGCTGCAAGCAGATCCGTGGAGACATCAACTACGCTTGGCCATCCGCCAATATAGCGGTAATGGGTGCTGACGGTGCCGTTCAGATTCTTTACGGTAAAGAACTCAAGGCAGTGGAAGATCCTGAGGAAAAGGCCAAACTCGCCGAGGAGAAAAAGAAAGAATACAACGACCTCTTCAGCAATCCGTATCAGGCAGCAAAGATGGGTTACATCGATGACATCATTGAACCGAGAAACACCAGATTCCGTGTCATACGCGCATTGGAGCAGCTTGCTGGCAAGAAACAGACTCTTCCAGCAAAGAAACACGACAATCTCCCTCTCTAAAGCATTCTGCCGATGAAACGTATTCTATTAACATTCAGTGCATTTCTTTGCGGAGGACTTATCGCGATGCAGGCGCAGAATGTCAGCGACCTTATCATATCAGAGGTAATGGCCGAGCCTGACAGTTCCAGCATCGTTGACGATTACGGTCACCGCAACGGATGGATTGAGATATTCAATAAATCTCAGGGAACCGTAAATTATGCAGGCTGCTTTCTTTCTGACGACAGGAACAATCTGCAGAAGAGCCTGATACCGAAATCCGACAACAGGACTAAACTCGGACCAAGGCAGGTGGCACTCTTCTATGCCAGCGGAAACGGTACGGAAGGCACATTCTACGCTGATTTCAAAGTCAAAAGAGGCTCGACAGTTTACCTTGTGAGCAACGACGGCAGGACTGTCATAGATTCTCTTGAAGTTCCGGCAAACCTTCCTGCAGGCAAATCTGTCATAAAACTGGCCAGGGACAATAAGCAGATGGACTTCAGGACTGAAGCAGAACCGGCAGAACCTACTCCGGGCTCTGTCAATGGCAGTCAGTCATCCGAGACAGGCAGCCAGAAGATGGCAAGGGAGGACAAACACGGATTCGTGCTTACTCTTGTGTCGGTATCCGTAGTGTTCGCAGCCCTCATAGTCCTCTGGTGGCTGTTCAGTCTGCTCGGAAAGGCTTCAACAAAAAAAGGTGATAAAGGATGCGGATGCAGTTGCGCTCCAAAAGCCAAAGGCAAAAGCTCCGGCAAATTGACACCTGAAGTTGCCGCCGCGATAAGCCTTGCGCTTGACCAGGAAATGAACGGCGAAGTTTACGCCGCAATTTCCACGGCATTGCATCTCTATATGGAAGATTCCGTTCACGACAAGGAAAGTTTTGTCATCACGATCAAGCACAAAGAGAGCAACTG
>CAVKAQ010000037.1:0-22685 GCA_963654225.1 Butyricicoccaceae bacterium
AATCCCTACAACTCGCTGATATTCTTATATTTGCAGAGATTATCACCGATATGCTTAAAAAAAACGTGCTCACGTGCAAAACGGCCCGGGAGCCAACTCTTGTTGGGTTCAGGAATATAATTTTGTCCGCGGAAACAGGATTTGCCCGGACAAAAGGGCTTCAAACACTATTTTGTCCGGCAGAATGGCGATCTGCCGGACAACACCTTCCCAAATCGCGGCAGACATCGATATAATAAACATTTTCAGAATTTAAACCTAGCCTATGAGCACGATTAAGCAGGCTACAACTTTTCCAGAGTTGAGGCAATCTGTTCGGATTCTTTGGTGCCGAATTCACGCCTGGAGGATGAGAGCATCAGATATGCGGCGGCGAGAATCAGCAGACCTGACAGGATAAGGAACAGCACGTTGAAGCCATATTTGAAATAATTGCCAAGAAACCAGAAGCACAGCAGAAACATAATGCAATAGACCGCATCCGCTATACGGCTTGATTTTTTTCCGGCCTTCACCTCGATATGATATTTGTTCAGCACGCTTCCGTCCGGGAGAGTTTCCTTTCCATCCTCATAGATGTCGCACAGAACATACCTAGTCACCATCATTATGGAATAATCATTCAAGATACGCCCCACGCCGAGATTGGCGGACTTTGCATCAGAAGGCATAACGGACAGCACCTTAGCCGCGAAATCGTCAGCATTCAGACCTGACACGACGTCTATTTCCTTCCTCACAGACAGTCTTACACTTGAATCCATTTCCATAACCTCAAAAATTTAGTTCCGCAAATATAAGAAGCCGTTTTGAAATACGCCGAAACTTTCCCGGACGTTTTGTTCAACAAAAACGGAAGTTTGCTATATTTGACACGGACTTTAAGAATACTCATCCAACGATCTTCGGGATATCAACAAAGTCCACACACGAACAGCCAAACAAAAGAAGGATTGCACTATGTACAAGTTCAAAAAAGCCGCTGACAGATATTTTCTGAGCATCGACAACCATTGCGAAATCATCGAAGCGCTGACAGCATTCTGCGAAGCGGAGAAAATCCACGCCGGAGAAATCTACGGACTGGGCGCCGTAAACTCCGCAGTACTTCGGTTTCTGAATCCTGCGACAAAGAGATATGCGGATGTTGAATTCAGAGAGCAGATGGAAATGTCCAATCTGACCGGCAATATTTCCGAGAAAGACGGCAAAGTTTATCTGCACGTTCACGCCACTTTCTGCAAATCAGATTGTTCAGCAATCGGCGGCCACCTGTTTTCCGCAGATATCAGCGGAGCCTGCGAACTTGTAGTCATTCCGTCTGAAGTCCATCTCGTCAGGAAATTCTCCGAAGAGACGGGGCTCAATATGTACGATTTCGAGGAGAAATAGTCATTTCACAGGAGAAACTACGACTGCATATTCAGTTTCAGGAGTTATCTCCGTCAGCGGAAGAACTTGTCCCGCCCCCTCTTTGACGAAACGGTCATACAGTTCGCCGGGACGGGGAGAATATTCTGTAGTCATAACGTACTGCCCATCAATCCCGTTGAGAGATGAAGATTTTAGACTGAGAGCGGCTGGCTGAATCCCGGCCGGAGGGACAAGTTGCACCTCTCCGCTATCTTTATCTAGTGTAAGATGATTATCAAATAACCGGCGGGCGAGAAGCCCCATAGTCATACGCACATTAATCTCGACACACGACGCCAGACGGTATCCCGAGTCCTCATAAATGAACATATCCACGCCAAGATACCCGACATATCGGCCGCAGAATTCTTCCGAAAAGAAGTGCAACAGTGCGTCACCGACACCAAGCAGAAGATTGGCAGGCAGATAATTGTCAGTAAGATACCGGAATATCCAGTCATCGCCCGCAAGAATATTTCCCTTATAGATTCCGTTGTCATTGAAGAAGAGGGAATATCCTTCGAAATTTACGGAATCATCGGAAATGGAAAAGAGCATAGCGAAGTCCTGAACTACCCGATGCCTCTTCTCTATCATCACACTCCCCTGCTTTTCAATCACGTTCCGGCACCAGCCCAAGTCGCTTGCAGTGAGTTCGCCGAACCTCAGCCAACGCAATCCTTTCCCGCTGCCTGACCAGGGTGACTTCGCAACCGCATCGCCGAACTGAGCAACGACATCCGCCACAGAATCAGCGGCGAAAAATTCCACAATTTCGGAATCCGGACGTAGGATGTCGGAGGAAACCCGACTATTGACGTAGGAATTGGCATCAGCTGCCATCCTGCGGTGAGACAGACCTCTTATATCATTGATATGTTCATCGGAAGGAAGTTTCTCATCCGGCACCCCGGACTTTTGGAGCCTGCGTTTCAGCACTGCATCCCATCCCCAAGGCACCACCTTGTCGCAAGAAGTGTCGTCAATCCACGAAACAAGTGAAGCACAATCATTTGCGAACTTAAGAGCAGAACTTGGCGGCACGAAGTTCGCGTCACCGTTCGCCATACACAAATCGTGTTCGGGATTAAAAATCGTCATCTTACGCAGCAGACCGCTTTTTTCTCAATTTTTCACTGCTGGACGCCCCCGTCCAAAGCAGCCTGAGTTCCCTCTTCCGGAGCGGCAGAAGCCACTTTCTTGGCATTCTTGAAATTCGTGAGAGCCTCCACCTCGTCCTCATCTCTCAACGAAGACTTGTCCGGAGACAGATACACATCGGCAAAATCCTTTCCCTGATCGGACACCTTTCTGAAATAGCGGAAAGCCATCTCTTTATCTTTGGACAGACCGCAACCCCAGTAATAGCATTTTCCCAATTCGCACAGGCATCTGGAGTTAGTCTCGCCCTCACGCCAGATTTCCATAGCCTTAGGAATATCCATATCGAATCCGGCACCGCCGTATCTGTAAGCCAAACCTATCCAGTAATAACTGCCGCGCTCTTTCATCTCGTATGCGCGAAGGAAATACTCGTATGCCTTCTTTTCATTGGCAATGACACCCTTGCCCTGCACATAACATTCACCGAGAAGCCTTATGCAAGTCGCATCGCCTTGGTCAGCGCCGGCTTTGAACCATTTTGCGGCAACACGATAATTCGGAATAATGCCGAGCCCATAGAAATAGGCCTTGCCCAGAATGCGCATAGCCTTGACAAAGCCCAGCTTCGCCGTACGCTCGCACCAAAGATATGCTTCGTGATAGCGTTCCCTGTTCTTGCAGTCCACGTATATGTTCCACGAAGCCTCGGCTTTCTTGTCAGGTTCGGTCTCCTGCTCATAAGCCATCTTGAAAAGTTGCAGAGCCAATTCGTTCTGGCCCTTGGCAGATGCCTCCCACGCCATCCTCAGATATGATTTCTTGACAGGGAGTCTTATCAACATTTTTTTCAAGATCGACATAGAAACGGAAGATTGGTTACTAACTCGACAAATATACTGAATCCGTTGTTATATCAAATAGATTTAATGCTTATTTCTCATAAGAGGACACAAAAGAAGAAATTTTGACAATGTATAATATCCGTTTGGTCGGATTTTTTTATAAATTAAGGTTATTGCGTTTACAGGAGATAGCGTTAAATTTGTATTGCGAACATCAACGACCGGAGAAAAGCTCCCCCCTTTAAGGTGGCGATGAATAATAGAATTTCGGGGTTGCCAGCATTTTTGACATCTGCGGGAATGATGGTAAAAAGGTAAATTCAAAGGTAAATAGCCACTATAAAGCATTAAATATTATGAAATTACGTAGAAACACACATATTCTGGCGCTATGCGCTTTCATCGGCTTGACCGGAAGCATCACATTGTCAGCGGAAGAGCCGCAGAGTGTGAAGGACAGTTCAGTCCTCAAGAGATGGATCGACAACCTGGTCGAGAGCGAAATGGACGAGCACCTCGCCAATATGCCGAACATAGAGGTCGGAAAGGGTATTTCGTTCAGCCCGAAAGACAACTCGTTCAAGACCACCATCAGATTCCGTATGCAGAATATGGCGGAGATGACATTCAGCGACAGAATGAGAATAAACGAGACTGACGGGCAGGTCAAACGGCTGAGACTGAGGTTCGACGGATACATTTTCTCACCGAAACTCATTTACTCCATTCAGCTTGGATTCACAGGCAAAGACGCTAAGCCTACTGCAAACGGGAAGCAGAATCTGATTCTTGACGCAATCTCCTATTACAAACCGAATTCTTCTTGGAACTTCGGTTTCGGACAGACAAAGGTCAAGTTGAACAGGTCTAAAATCAACTCCTCCAGCGCATTGCAATTCTGCGACAGAAGCATTGTGAACAGCGAATTTTCGGCGGACAGGGATTTCGGATTCTTCGGAGAATATCACTACGGCAATATCGAGGACCTTGCATTCTCGGCATTGGCGTCCATCACTACGGGAGAGGGGCGCAACTGGGGTGCAACCCTGAACAGCGGACTGGCATATTCCGGCAGAGTCGAGTTGTTCCCGTTCGGACGATTCCACGCTAAGGGGGAATATATCGAAGGAGACACCTATTTCGAAGATACTCCGAAACTTATGGTTGGAGCAGGATATTCTTTCAATGACAGAGCGCAGCTGACAAAGAGTTTCACCGGTTCTATGCTGCCGAACGACGACACCAGGAATATACATTCATATTTTGCGGATCTCAGTTTCAAATATCGCGGCCTCGCCGTCAATGCGGACTATATGGGAAGACACACGTGCGATCCGATATGCGGTCCTTCAACATTCATTTTCAACGGGTCAGGCGTGAATCTTCAGGCAAGTTATATCTTCGACAGGAAATGGGAGGTGGCAATTCGCAATTCCTCGATGTTGCCGACGTCTGAGGTGCAGCCATATGCAGGATACAGGGTCTGGAATCAGAGCACTCTGGGCATCACCCGCTATATCATCGGCCACAGCCTCAAGCTTCAGCTGGATTTGTCGTTCAATAAACTCGCTGACGCCATCAGCAATGACTACGACAAGCTCGCAGTAAGATTGCAGCTGGAGTTAGGATTATAAAGAAACCTTCGCCCGCTATTCAACATAACCAGACTAACGACTGCCGACCCAAGGACATCTCGCACCTCCGGTGCGAGAGTAGTTTTACTGGGGACCGTATTCCCCAGACCCCTTGAGTCGCTACGCTCCGAATATGCTACATCACTTCTTTACGTCAAAAGAGGCAGACGGCCGGTGCGAAGGGCGCTACCTCTTTTTGATATTTATGAGAGACTAATGGCTAGCTGCTCTTGTTTCGCTGATATTCAGATGGAGAGACGCCGTAACGGGCCTTGAAGCATTTGGCGAAGTACGAAGCCGTCGTGAATCCGGACATATACATTATCTCCGAAACGCTGAGCTTGCCCTGCTCGAGGAGCGACGCAGCCTTCTGCAGACGGATATCACGGATAAACTCTACCGTACTCAACCCAGTGAGCTGCTTTATCTTCCTGTAAATCTGCTTTGCCGGCCAGTGAGACTCTTCACAAAGTGCCATAGCCGAAAACTCCGGGTCGTCAAGATGCTTATTCACAATCTCGACAATCTCCTTCATAAATTTAGCATCCGGAGTTCCGGAGCCATCGTCATCTCCCGGCTCGCCATCCTTTGAAGCCAGCTGACGGGAACCGAATATCACGCTGAGAGTCTCTCTGAATTCCTGAGTGCGGCTTATCGTCGAATTAGCAATAGACTGAGCCTTTTCCTTCTCGGCCCGCTCGACCTGCAACTGGTGCATCACCTCGCGGAAATAAAGCACGAAATTGAAAAGCCCGATGCAAAGCATCATATAGACGAAATACGCGTATATCGTGGAATACCACGGACGCATAATCTTAATTTCCAACACCTTGGTTTCCGAATCAGGATTGCCGGCAGGATTCAGATGACAAACCTCAAAGGAATATTTCCCCGGAGGGACATTGAGAAATACCGCTTTAGTGTCGGCCGAGCAAATCTGCCACTCGTCGTGGAAACCTGCAAGCCTGTATGCGAATCGCCCTGATTTCGAAAGGAAATTCATCGATGAGAACGTCAAAGCGAAAGAATTCTGATTCTTCCTTAGCGCAATCTTGTCTGTCAGCGCTACGTCCTGTGCCAGTATTTTGCGCCCGCTGTAAGCTTTGCCGGGAGACACAAGCACATTGTCAAGATACAACGCGGTTATCTCGATTCTGTCAAGATGAGACTCAATCGGCTTTACTGACTTAGGCATAACATAGAACCCGTTGACTGAGCCTGCGAATATATCTTCCCCATCCGCAGCTATGCTCAAGAGCGAATTCTCAAACTTTCTGACCAGCCGCCACTCAGGTTCTCCCGTATCGCATTTCCATATTTCGCTGTCATCGCACAACCAAAGACTGCCCTCTGAGCAAATCATTGACTGGGCTGATATGGTACGTCCGCTGATCGGCTTGAGTTCACTGCCGTCCAGAACATATACTCCGGCTTCTGTCCCGACCCAGAGCGTGGTCCCGTCCGACGCGAGAGACAGCGTGCGCTTATTTTCAGGAATAGACAATCTGCTGATTGCAAACGTGTTGCAGTCAACCATATCCACTCCTTTATCAGTCACGACCGCAACCTTGTCACCGAAAGGACATATCTTCAGCACCACATTGCCGGAAAGCCCGGACGCTTCCGAGATATGACGGTCGCATACCACATCACCTCCTGACTGAGAAAGCCTGGATTTGGATACGACAAAAAGGCCTCCGTCATAAGCACCCGTCCAGAGCCGGCCCCTGTCATCCTCCGAGACTGCGTACATCCAGTCTGAAAGATATTTCCCGGAATCTTCCTTTATATTATAATGTATGACCTTATCCCCTGAAATGCAGTCAAGACCGCCGTCCGACGCCGCCCAAACAGCCTTGCCGTCATAATACAGCGAGCGCACCTTGTTGTGGGCCAATCTTCTGCCACCTGGACCGGCGTCCGACTTCAATATGGAAGACTTTCCGGACGGAGAATAATCCAGAATGCCGTTCATTCCGGCCGCAAAGACGTGTCCGTTTCCCGTACATACAAGCGAGGACACATCCAGCCCATCCGTCATCCCGTAATTTTCCACGGGCACGAAATCATATTCGTCATTGATACGCGCCAATGCCGGCCCGTGATCTGTCCCGACCCACAAATTTCCGTCGGCATCCAGCATAGTGTCCCACACGACATTGTCAGGAATTGAGCCCGTATTGCTCAGTTCGTGTCTATATACAGTTATGGAGCCGTCAATGGAAATCAGCAGCAGTCCATTGTCTGTTCCCACGGCAAGACTTCCGTCAGGCAGATACCTGAAATTCTTGGCCGGGCCGCCGTTCCACAGGGATTTCATCTCCCCGGAGCGTATATTCATCCTGAAAAGTCCTCTCTCGGAGCCGACAAAAAGTTCTTCGCCCGAGGTCTCTCCTCTTTCAGAAAAGTCGTCCGAGACTTCAATCATTGCAAGGACGAGATTGCCAGAAGTGCCGTTCTGTCCTTTAATGCCGATTGAATCAATATCGTCATCCTTCACTCTCCAGATGCGGCCGTAACTTCCGAAATACTTTATCACGCCGACCTGGCAGGCACTGGCGATATGTTCTCCTGACATTACAGAAACAGTCGTATCCTGTTTTTGGACGAAGAGACCTTCTGTCGTACCGATCCACACACCATCCTGGGAGACCAGCACCGACTTCACGTGCCTCGGACCGATGGCGACATCCTGAACAAATCCGCCGGCATTGTCATACACGCAGAAGCCCTTGTCTGTACCGATATATAAAGTTCCTGCTGACCTGTCGTATGACAGCACATTGATATGTTCGTTGCAAAGACTGTTTGCGGAGTTCGCTTCCCAACCGAAATGCTGCCCGTAAATCCCGTCGTGACGGAAAAGTCCGGCATCAGTTCCAATCCACACGAAACCGAGAGTATCCTGCACAAGAGCATACACCGGAATTATGGTCCGCTCCCCCACAGCCACCGACGTGAAACGTCCCGACAGCGCGTTATGCTTTGCCGGCGATGCCTGCACGCTTCTCGAAGCAAATGCAAACGACATCAGGCACGCGGCAAGGAAAACGATATAATTCTTTTTGTCCATAAACATAGGATACAACACTGGCAGGGCTTCAAAGATAGGTATTTTGTCTGAATTGTTATATAATTTGTCTTTTTTGAGGTAATATGAAACCTCACCTAAAACGTATTTTTGCAACGTTAAAATTGTTTCAAATAACACTAAATTTCAGGATATATGAAAGATGTCTTTTCCAGAGCAGTCATATCTCTTGCAACGGTGACGGCACTGCTGTTCTCCGGTCTGTTCGCGCAGGCACAGGAGTCCTCAAAAACGGCAGGCAAGACTGTTACCGTGACAGGAACAGCGCTCGAAGAATCCGGGGAACCGGTCATCGGTCTCACAGTATTAGTTAAAGGTACTTCCACAGGAACTACCACCGACGTTGACGGACACTACAGCATCAATGTGGCATCAGACGCGACACTGGTATTCTCCTGCATCGGATACACAACCGAAGAAAGGCCTGTTTCCGGTCACAATGTCATCAACGTTGTGATGAAGGCGGACTCCAAGATTCTCGCTGACGCAGTGGTAATCGGTTACGGTACAACGACAAAGAAAGACCTTACCGGTTCAGTTTCCACGATGAAGAGCAAGGATTTCAACGGAGGTCTCATTTCCACTCCGGAGCAGCTCATCAACGGCAAAGTTTCCGGCGTGCAGATTATGTCTTCAAGCGGTTCACCTACAGCGGGAAGCACAATCAGGATTCGTGGAGGCGCTTCGCTTAATGCGTCAAATGACCCTCTCATCGTGCTTGACGGCGTTCCTCTTGAAATAGGAGGTATCGCAGGAAACGACGGCAACTTCCTCTCTCTCATCAACCCTTCAGACATCGAGTCGATGACAGTCCTCAAAGACGCTTCCTCTACCGCAATCTACGGTTCCAGAGCATCCAACGGTGTCATCATCATCACCACAAAGAAGGGCGCAAGCGAGAAGATTCACGTGAATCTCACCTCAACCCAGTCCGTGCAGTGGAAGAGCAAACTTGCGGATATGCTTTCTTATGATGAGTTTGTTGACGTTGCACAGAGCCTCGGAACTGACTACAGCCAGTATCTCGGAACTGAGCATACCGACTGGAACAAAGAGATATTCCAGGCCGCTTTCGGCACAGACAACAACCTGAGTGTCAGCGGACAGGCCGCAAAATGGCTACCGTTCAGAGCATCTGTAGGATACTACAATCAGGACGGTATTCTCAAGACTGACAATGCTCAGAGGGTTTCCGGAAACATCAATCTTGCTCCGGCATTCTTCCACGACTACCTCAAATTCAACATAAGCGTCAAGGGCGCATACAACCGCAACCGTTTCGCTGACAGCGGAGCTATCTGGAATGCGGCTACATTCAACCCTACCGTACCGGTTTATTCCGGAAACGACACCCTCGGCGGATACTATGAAATAGTTTCATCATCAGGTGTTCCTGATATGTCCGCAGTCAAGAACCCTCTCGGACTTCTTATGCAGACAAAGGCCACCAGCGACGTTTACAGACTCGTCGGAAACATCGATGCAGACTACAAGATGCACTTCCTGCCGGACCTCAAGATCCACGTTACAGGAGGTTATGACTATGCAAGCGGAAAGGGACGTTCCTTCACCCCTGCGACAGCGGCATCTGCTTATGAAACAAAAGGTTACCTCAACGAATATGGCCCTGCAGAGAAGCACAACCGCCTCTTCACCGCATACTTGAACTACAGCAAGGAACTGGAATCCATCAAGTCAAAGATTGATGTGACAGCAGGTTACGACTATCAGTATTGGAAAGCCACATACCCTGCAGGAGACAACTACAACGCAGCCGGAGAAAGCCTGAATCAGGCTTGGAAGGCCACAGACAACCGCCACGTGCTGCTTTCATACTACGCAAGGCTCAACTATTCTTTCGATTCACGTTACCTCATCACCGCGACTGTACGTCGCGACGGAACTTCAAGGTTCTCGAAGAACACCCGCTGGGGAACATTCCCTTCAGTCGCACTCGCCTGGAGACTTTCTGAAGAATCATTCCTCAAGAATGTAAACGGCATAGACGACCTCAAGCTCAGAGCCAGCTACGGTGTGACCGGACAGCAGGACGGCATCGGCAACTACAATTACATACCGTCTTATTGGTCAGGCACTTCCAACAGCCAGTACATCGGCTCTGACGGCAAATATATCAACACATATCTTCCTTCCGCATACGTGTCGGATCTGAAGTGGGAGACCACAAAATCATTCAATGTCGGTTTCGACTGGGCATTCCTTGACAACAGGATCCAGGGCAGCGTCGATTGGTACACCAGGAAGACAGAAGACCTCATCGCCACCGTACCGGCTCCGGCAGGAACCAATTTCAGCAAGATGATTACGACCAATGTCGGCAACGTGTCAAGTTCCGGTGTCGAGGCCAACATCAACGTTGTTCCTATCAAGACAAAGGACTGGACTTGGAATGTGGGTTTCAATGCAACCTGGCAGAACGTGGAAATCACCAACCTTACTCTCGTGAACAACGGAGAAGTCACCAAGACATTGAGCGGTCCTACTGTTGACAGCAAATATGTGCAGGTTATGACTGAAGGTCAGGCTCCATATTCATTCTTCGTTTACAAACAGCTTTACGGAGAGGACGGCAAGCCGATAGAAGGCGCTTATGCGGACCTCAACGGCGACGGTGTAATCAACATCAACGACCGTTACTGCTACCACTCCCCTGCACCTGACTGGATCTTCGGATTCAACACATCATTGCGCTGGAGAAACCTCACCGCATCGGCTACATTCAGAGCCAATGTAGGCAACTATGTTTACAACGCGATGGCTATGAACACAGGCGCTACTGAAACAATGAAGTACAGCGCTCCTCAGCTGAGCAACCTCTCGTCTTCATATCTCAAGACAGGATTCACGACAAGGCAGTTCTACTCAGACTATTACGTAGAGAACGCATCGTTCCTGAAACTGGACAACATTACCGTAAGCTACGACTTCGGCCGCATACGCAATACGCTCGGTCTCCAGCTCTCGCTTATGATGCAGAACGTATGCACCATCACCAAATACACCGGTGTTGACCCTGAAATCTCCAACGGTTTCGACAGTTCGTTCTATCCGCGTCCGCGCATCGTTTCACTCAGTCTCGGCTTGAACTTCTAAAATATCAGGAAATATGAAAAATATATATAGATATATGACCATTGCGGCCCTCGGACTCGCATTGTGCGGTACGACAGGCTGCGTGAAGGACCTGGACCAGTATCCTCACACGGACACGACGTCAAAAGATGTCTATACCAGCGTGGAGAACTATGAGTCCGTACTTTCCGGAATATATACATCGATGATAGTCAATCTCAGCGACATCGCAGACGATGACCGTTATCAGAACTACACCCGCTGTCTCACTATGTTCCAGGAGTGCTCTACCGACACGATGGATGACGTATGGCTGAGCGGCGAGACTATGACAGACGTAAGCTATCAGCAGTGGAATGCAGGAGACCCTTGGGTATCCGCTATGTTCTACCACATCTACAACATCATATCTCTGTCCAACGAATTCATCCGCAACTCATCTGAGAGCGCGATTTCCAAATTCTCCGAGGCTGACAAGGAGAAGATCCGTTCCTGGAGAGAGGAAGCCAGAGGTTTGAGGGCTCTTGCCTACTATCACGAACTTGACTTCTTCAATGTCGCATCTTTCGTGACTGAAAAGAATGAGGTAGGTTCATTCATTCCTGAGACATACAGTCGCAAGCAGCTTTTCGAATATGTTGAAAGCGAACTTAAGGAACTCGGAGAATCCCTTCCTTCAAGAAATTACGGCCACTTCACAAAAAGCACTGCAAACGCTCTGCTGGCAAGGCTTTACCTCAACGCTGAGGTCTATACCGGCACTGCAAGATGGGATGACTGCATCAGCGCCTGCAACAAGGTCCTTGACGACGGCTACAGCGCACTTACATCAAGTTATGCGAGCCTTTTCAATGCTGACAATGATAAGAGGACAGATGAAATAATCTTCGCACTCGCCTGCAACGCATCTTACACGGTAGCTTGGGGAGCCGGCACCTATCTGGTATGCGCGACAAGATTCGACAATTACGACGGTCTTGAAAAGGATTTCGGAGTAGCTACCTACTGGAACTGCCTCCGCGTACGCCCTCAACTCGTGGATCTGTTCACGACAGGTGACTCCAGAGCGATGTTCGGAAGCTATGACAGAAAGTATTATGAAGATGCACCTGATGATTTCTATGAAGTCGAAGGAGATACCGAATACAAATATCGCGACCGCGACAAGGAAATCAGCAAGCACGATGACGTAACAACAGGTTGGCAGATGAACAAGTGGACAAACCTGACCGATGACAAAGCAGTCGCATCCGACACCCGCGTAAACGGTGCTGAGACTGATTATCCGATGTTCAGACTTGCCGATGTCTATCTTATGATTGCCGAGGCATCTCTCCGTGGCGGCAACGGCGCCAAGAAGACAGCGCTCGAATATGTCAACCAGGTGCGTGAACGCGCATTCGGCGGAACCTCAGGAGACATCACCTCTTCAGATCTCAACCTTGATTTCATTCTTGACGAGAGAGGACGTGAGCTCTACTCCGAGGGCGTCCGCAGAACCGACCTCATCCGCTTCGGAAAATACACCTCCGGCTACAACTGGAACTGGAAAGGCGGAGTTCTCGACGGCAAGGACGTTGACGCGAAATACCGCGTGCTGCCTATTCCTGAGGCCGAACTTTCAGCAAACCCGGGATTGAAGACATATAACGCCGAGCTTGGATACTAAGACATTATTTCTTACAGACAAGTCTAAGAATCATTAAACGGCATACAATAACACTATAGTATGAAAAAGACTTTACGATATATGATTGCAGGCGTTGCTGCTTTGGCTGCGATTTCCTGCGCGAAAGACGGCGAGACTCTTACAGTCTCCACTCCTGAACCTGCTACCGAATTGGCAGCAGACCCGGTGGAGAGAACTCTCCTGCTGGCAGAAAAAGACAATCTGGGAATGACATTCTACTGGAAAAACGGTGCTGACGCTACAGTCAGCAACCCTTCAGTAGCATTGCCTGACGGCCTGGTTTCAGCCACACTTCAGTTCTCCACATCAGAATCATTCGAGAATCCATATTCTTATTCCATTGATTCCGATGCGACTTCCGTACAGTTTACGGTCGAAGCGCTGAACAATATCGTCCTGAGACTCGGCGTCACCGAAGAAACGGCGACGACCGTATATGTCCGCGTAGCCAAGACGCTCGGGAAGAACTCATCTCTGAGCGACGCAATCTCTGTCAAAGTAACTCCATATATCGGAGACACCGGAGCTATGTCAATGAAGGACAAGGATTCAGGTGAAATCTTCGCTACTTTGCACAATACCACGGCCAATCCGGACAGATATGAAGGATTCGCAGTCACCACAGTAGGCTGGAAGAACTTCTACTTCGTCGCTTCAGACGGCACGGCTTGGGGTGAAGACAGTGCTTGGACTGCTTTCGTAGTCGAGAAACAGGGTGACGAATGGCGCAACTGCTGGTTCGCCGGCACGACAGGATGCCACTACGTATATCTTGACACTCAACTCGGAGAATGGTGGCAGATTCATTTCCCTTCAGTTGTCATCACTGCGGAAGGCAACGAGACCAAAATGAAGTTCTCCAACTCCGGCAAGACCTGGACAGGAACATTCACGACCACTTCAGACAATGTGGCTGTAAGCGTAGGCGGAACAGGTGCAAAATATGACAAGACTGTCGGCACAGACGCGAGCGCAACTCCTATCGACTGGCCATTCGCATTCGTTGCAAACGGTGAAGAATTCGCTCTGGTTGAAGGAAATTCTGCAAGCAACATCACGACAGGAGCTGCAGGCACATATACTCTCACGTTCAACGTTGACACCAAGGAATTTACAATGGTTTCCGGCGGTGACGTTCCTGAGCCTGAGACCTATCCGGAAAGCCTCTATGCGTGGTACTATAAGAAAGAGGCCAGCGACAAGCTAGACAAGGCAACTCTTCTCAACGGCACCGGAGACGACGGAAATTATCAGGGCTTCCTGTACACATCACCGGACTGGACTGACGAGCAGAGCGGATTCCGCTTCCTGACTTCTGATTCCGATGACGCGACAGCCTACTACACCAATTCCAACCAGTACGACCTCACCACTGAAGACGGCGGCTGGAACTTGTGGAGCAGCAATACCGGACTCAACTACGTCACAGTGGATTTGACCAAGAAGACTTGGGCGGAGACAAAGGTCAAGCATATCGCCATAAGCGGCGACTTCAACGACTGGAAGATTGTGGAGGACAACTATATGACCTACGACACCAGCACCCGCAAATGGACTGCTACCTGCGACATCAACAAGATTGAATGGGGTATCAAGTTCGTGCTCGAAATCGAAGACGAAGACTGGAAATGGCAGTATGGCGACCCTGAGAATGACGGTGTCCTCACTCTCGGAAAAGACGGCTTCAAGCCATCAGAAACCGGAACATACAAGATTGAGCTGGATCTCAGCAGTTATGACGCTCCTACATATACTATAACAAAGCAATAATATGAAAAGAATGTTAATTATTCAGATATTGGCTACAGCCTTAGTGGCAACGAGCTGTTCCGAGGTAAATCCGGAATACACAGCACCTGAGAAGACAGAGCCGGTCGTGATAGATCGGACTGCCTTCGCCAAGGGTGCAGACATAAGTTGGGTGACCAAAATGGAAAGCGAGGGCATCAAGTTCTACAATGCTACCGGCACAGAGACCGAATGCACAGAACTTATGCAGCAGATTGGTATGAATTCAATCAGGCTTCGCGTATGGGTTAACCCTAAAGACGGCTGGAATGGAAAGGGCGACGTAATTGTAAAGGCAATGCGTGCGCAGAAACTCGGTATGAGGATAATGATCGACTTCCATTACAGCGACACTTGGGCTGACCCGGGCAGCCAGACAGTACCTGACGCCTGGAGCAGTTACGGCATCGAGGAACTTAAGAATGCCGTTGCAGAGCACACCAAAGACGTTCTCACTTCGCTCAAGAACTGCGGAGTGGATGTTGAATGGGTGCAGGTGGGCAACGAGACCACGGACGGAATGTTGTGGGAACTCGGCCGCAGCACCAGGAATCCGAAGAACTATGCCGAGCTGACAACCGCAGGATACGATGCCGCCAAATCAGTATATCCTGATGTGAAAGTCATCGTCCATCTCGACAGCGGAGACAGCTACAACAGATACAACCGAATATTCAGCCTTCTCAACAGCTACGGCGGCAAGTTCGATATGATAGGTATGTCTCTATATCCTTCATACAACGAATCCGGATGGCAAACCCCTACCAAGGCCTGCATCGACAACATCAAGAAGGCCAATCAGGCATTCGGCTGCAAGGTTATGATCTGCGAGGTCGGCATGCCGTGGGACGATGCCGAGACGGCAAAAGAGATGCTTTCATATCTCCTGACCAATGCCAAGGAGACAGGATGCTGCGACGGAGTATTCTACTGGGAGCCTGAGGCGCCTGCAGGATACAACAACGGATATGCTCTCGGAGCATTCGCTGACGGCAAACCGACTGTGGCACTTGACCCGTTCGGAGAGTAAAAGTTCTATTACTGCCTCTTTTTGATAGTTGGGCAAGAAATTTAACGCAACAGATCAGGCTGTCCTTATTGTAAAAAAGCATATACTTCGAATGAATACATTTACGAATATTGCCAGAATATTGGCGATAGCCGGCATCCTTTGCTGTCCCCAGATGTTCGGACAGCAAAGGATTGAGAAAACCCTGAAAACGTGGGAGTTCCGCAAGGACCATAACTCCGGAGCGACTTCCGGATGGGAACAGGTCAGCATCCCGCACGACTGGGCCATCTACGGCCCCTTCGACAAGGCCAACGACCTCCAGACGGTAGCCGTAACCCAGAACGGTGAAACCGTCCCGACCGAGAAGACCGGACGCACCGGCGGACTGCCTTATATGGGCAAAGGGTGTTACCGCACGACAATCAATGTCGAAAATACGTCGAATCGGCATTTTGACCTGCTGTTCGACGGAGCGATGAGCGAAGCGCAGGTTTTCGTAAACGGGAACAAGGTTGGCGAATGGCCTTACGGCTACAACGCCTTCAGTTGCGACGTCACCGGTGCGCTCCACGATGGAGAAAACAGTGTGGTCGTGCTACTTGAGAACAGACCGTTCTCTGCAAGATGGTATCCTGGAGCAGGGCTATTCCGCAAGGTGAGACTTGTAGAGACTCCGGAAGTTCACATTCCTATTTGGGGCGTCTATGTCACAACTCCGCATATTGAGGCCGGATATGCCAGCATTCACATATCCACAGAGATATCCGGCGCAAGCGAAAACGAAGTCTTCAACATTGAAAACCAGATATTTGACTGCAACGGGAAGCTGGTCGCCGAAAGGACAGACAGCAGAGCCGTATGCCACGGAGAAGCTGTAGGACAGAACATTACCCTCAATTCTCCCGAACTGTGGTCTCCTGAAGCTCCTGTACTATATACAGCCGTCACAAAAATCAGGAAAGACGGCAATGTCGTTGACAGCGTATCCACCCGATTCGGAATCAGGACAATAGAATTCATAGCCGACAAAGGCTTCTTCCTAAACGGAGAAAGACGTACCATACACGGCGTCTGCCAGCATCACGACCTTGGCCCGCTGGGCGCAGCAGTGAACAAGTCTGCCATCAGACATCAGATTGAAATGCTCAAGGAAATGGGCTGCGACGCCATCAGGACCTCGCACAATATGCCTGCTGAAGAACTTGTCGAGTTGTGCGACGAGATGGGAATAATGCTTATGGCGGAAACATTCGACGAATGGGACGTAGCAAAATGCGATAACGGCTACCACCGTTTCTTCGACGAATGGGCAGAGAAGGACATCGTGAATCTCGTACGTCATTTCCGCAACAGTCCTTCCGTGATTATGTGGAGCATAGGCAACGAGGTGCCGACACAATGGACTGAAGGCGGTTACAAGACTGCAGCACGACTGCAGGCAATATGCCACCGCGAAGACCCTGCAAGGCCTGTAACCTGCGGAATGGACCAGTTCGATGCCGTGGTGAACAACGGATTCGGTGCACAGCTGGACGTTCCCGGATTCAACTACAAGCCTCGCAGATACATTGAGGCATACGGCAAACTGCCTCAGAACATCATTCTCGGTAGCGAAACCGCTTCCACGGTAAGTTCACGCGGAGTCTATCACCTTCCTTCAGAATCAGGAGTGTCCGGCATAGACGCGTTGCGCGGATATGGAAAATTGCATAAGGACAACCAGTCTTCATCCTATGATGTAGAACATTGCTACTGGTCCAATATCCCCGATGTTGACTTTGCCGCTGACGAAGATTATCCGTGGATGCCAGGACAGTTCGTCTGGACTGGATTTGACTATCTCGGCGAGCCATCTCCTTATGACACAGATGCTTGGCCTAATCACTCTTCCGTATTCGGAACAATTGACCTTGCATCAATACCGAAGGACCGCTACTGGCTCTACCGCAGCGTTTGGCGCAAGGATGTGCCTACACTGCACCTGCTTCCGCATTGGACCTGGCCGGGGCACGAAGGTGAAAACATTCCTGTAGTCGCATACACTTCATTCAACAAGGCCGAACTTTTCGTAAACGGAGTCAGCCAGGGTTTTGCGGAGAAGGCCAAAGCGACTGGAGTGTCAGAAGACCCGACCAAACCGCTTCCTATAGCACCGGACAGCGTGCTGATGAGACGTTTCCGTCTGATATGGCCGGACGTCATCTATCAGCCCGGAGAAATCAAGGTGATCGCTTATGATGACAACGGCAAGCCTGCAGCGGAAGAGACAATCCGCACGGCCGGCAAGCCTTATGCTCTCAAGCTGACGCCATACACCGGTCCTGAATCCATCTGTGACGGTTCCAAAGTAACATTCTACGGCAGTTCACAGACACATTCCGAAGACAAAAAGGCTGTTCTGAAAGCTGACGGCGAGGACTTGTGCTACGTCAATGTCAGCGTTGTTGACCGCAACGGAAATCCTGTCCCTTATGACAGCCGTACTGTAAATGTGAAGGTGGAGGGCGCAGGCTCGTTCAGAGCGATTGCCAACGGTGACCCTACTTGCCTGGAGATGTTCCACATCCCGAGCATGCACCTTTTCAGCGGACAGTTGACAGCCATCGTCCAGAGCGGAACAAAGTCCGGCGACATAACCGTCAAAGTCTCCGCAAAAGGTCTCCGTCCGGCATCCGCCGTCATCGAAAGCAAGTGATTTTGACTTTAATGGCAGAATCAAAGTGACTGATAAACCTCATTCCGAGGGTATCCGAAACCTACGGGCTTTAAGGCTAAGCAATACGACATATTTTTACGGCATCTGTATCTTGCTCGGATTTTCTCTGAGCTCCTGACACAGATGCTGTTATTGTCTTGTGGAGCAAAGGCGGAGGACGAGGATAATCAATTATTTCGAAAGCGACCCGAAATTTCGTATCTTTGCGAAGATGTCGCTGATGCGCCATCGGCTGACTGGCAGGTCGCAAGTCAGGTAATTCCTTAATCCGGAAGCGGTTTTGTCACAAACTCAAAACCTTTTCCCAGACACATACACAATAAAATGGCAGACGAGAAGATCATCTTTTCTATGAACAGGGTAGGAAAGGTCCTCCCATCAAGCAACAGAGTAATACTCAAGGATATATGCCTCTCTTTCTTCTATGGGGCAAAAATCGGAATCATCGGATTGAACGGATCCGGCAAGTCCACATTGATGAAAATCATCGCCGGTGTGGAGCCCAGCTTCCAGGGCGAAGTCGTATGGGCACCGGGCTACAGCGTAGGATATCTTGAGCAGGAGCCTCAGATGGACCCGGATAAAACCGTGCTGGAAGTTGTCCAGGAAGGCGTTCAGGAGATAATGGACATTCTCAAGGAATATGAAGAAATCAATCTGAAATTCTGCGAGCCTATGGATGACGACCAGATGAACGCACTGATTGAAAGGCAGGGCGAACTGACGGAGAAAATCGAGCATTGCGGCGGATGGGAGATTGATTCCAAGCTTGAAAGGGCGATGGATGCGCTCCAGTGTCCTCCTTCCGACGCCAAGATTGCAACATTGAGCGGAGGTGAAAGACGTCGTGTGGCCCTTTGCCGTCTGCTTCTTCAGCAGCCTGACGTTCTGCTCCTGGACGAGCCTACCAACCACCTTGATACAGAAAGTATCCAGTGGCTTGAGGCCCATCTGCAGCAATACAAGGGCACTGTCATAGCTGTAACTCACGACAGGTATTTCCTTGACGACGTGGCCGGATGGATTCTGGAATTGGACCGAGGAGAGGGCATTCCGTGGAAAGGAAACTACTCTTCCTGGCTTGAGCAGAAGACCAAGCGCCTGGAAATGGAGGAAAAGCAGGAGAGCAAAAGAAGGAAGACTCTTGAACGCGAGCTGGAATGGGTCAGAATGGCGCCTAAGGCAAGACACGCCAAATCAAAGGCAAGGCTTGGAGCTTATGAGAAACTCGCCAGCCAGGACGGAAAGGAGAAAGAGGCTAATCTGGAAATATACATCCCTAACGGCCCTAAACTCGGAAATAAGGTCATCAATTTCAACGATGTATCCAAGTCATTCGGGGACAAACTTCTCTTTGAACACTTGTCATTCGTGCTTCCGCCTGCCGGAATCGTGGGCGTCATCGGTCCGAACGGCGCGGGAAAAACGACATTGTTCCGCCTTATAATGGGGCTGGAGCAACCTGACAGCGGTGAAATCACCATAGGAGAAACCGTCAAACTGGCTTACGTGGACCAGCAGCACAAGAGCATCGACCCGGACAAGACTGTGTTCCAGACGATTGCAGACGGCTCCGACTGGATCAAATTAGGCAAGAAGGACGTGAATGCACGCGCCTACGTGTCCCGTTTCAATTTCACGGGAGCTGACCAGGAGAAGCTCTGCGGAGTCCTGTCAGGCGGTGAAAGAAACAGGTTGCACCTGGCTCTCACGCTCAAGGATGAAGGAAACGTACTGCTGCTCGACGAGCCTACCAATGACGTGGATGTCAACACGATACGTGCATTGGAGGAGGGTCTTGAGAACTTTGCCGGATGTGCGGTTGTAATCTCGCACGACAGATGGTTCCTCGACCGAATCGCTACGCATATTCTGGCATTCGAGGGTGATTCGTCAGTATATTTCTTCGAAGGTTCATATTCGGAATACGAAGAGAACAAGAAGAAGAGACTTGGAGACGAGGAGCCTAAGAGGTTCAAGTACAAGAAACTGATGGAATAAGACAGGCTCGGCGAAGTCTTCTGAGATAGAGTCGAAAACTGTTTTGACAATCCGAATTTTATAGTTAAATTTGCGCGCATTTTGGGATTTTTATAGAAAGTTCCGCGAAAAAGCAGACGCTTTTGGTGCAATGGGGTCTGACTGTGACTTGTCACGATGCCAGACTGAGTAACACATTTTAAAAACAAATTAAAGAAATGAAACATTTCACACTGAATGGCCAGGTCCGCGAAGTCGGCAACAAGGCGGTCATCAAAGAATTCCGCAAACAGGGCCTTATCCCTTGCAACATCTATGGTGCAGGCGTAGAGAACGTTCTCTTTACAGTTACAGAGAAAGATCTCAAAGGTCTTATCGAGACTCCGGCTTCATACATCGTTGACCTCGAGCTCAGCAACGGCAAGAAGTACAATGCCGTTATCCACGAGCTTCAGTTCCACCCTGTAAAGGACAACTGCCTTCACGCAGACTTCCTCGCAGTAAATGAGGAGAAACCTATCGCAATCAAAGTTCCTATCAGAATCACAGGACACGCAGTCGGTGTTCGCGCCGGTGGTAAGTTCTACAAGCTCGTACGCGAACTGAAAGTCAGCGCCCTTATGAAGGATCTTCCTGATGAGTTGGTAATCAACGTTGACAGACTTCAGATCGGTAAGAGAATCGTTGCCGGTGACCTCAAGTATGAGAACGTAAACGTAATCTCTCCTAAGGGAACAATCATCTGCACAGTCAAGTCATCCCGTCAGGTTGCGGCTCACATCGCATACGAAGAGGCTCTTGACGAAGAGATGGAGGAGGGCGTACACCACGAGGCTCCAGCTGAGGCAGAAACACCTGCCGAGGCATAGTGACGTCGCCTGACTTACAGGACATAAAAATCTGATGTTATGAATTATTTGGTAGTCGGATTGGGAAATATCGGCTCGGAATATGCAGACACCAGACATAATGTAGGATTTATGGTATTGGATGCTTGGGCTCAGGCATCCAATATTGTTTTCCAGACACAACGTTATGGTGATGTGGCCGAGGTATCTTTCAAGGGCAGAAATATCACTCTGCTCAAGCCTTCGACTTATATGAATCTGAGCGGAAACGCCGTCAGATATTGGGTGAACAAGCTCAAACTTCCGCTTGAGAATGTTCTCGTGATTTGCGATGACCTCAATCTTCCGTTCGGAACTTTGAGAATGAGAAAGAAAGGCAGCGACGGAGGGCATAACGGCCTGAAAAACATTCAGGAACTGCTCTGCACTCAGGAATACGCCAGAATCAGAATCGGAATCGGCAACAATTTCGCGAAAGGCGGGCAGGTGGATTTCGTCATAGGCTCAATGACAACTGATGAGAAAAGCCAGATGCCGGAGATATGCGAGAAGGTCATAGAGGGCGTAAAATCCTTCACAACGATAGGCGTTGACAGGGCTATGAACAGTTTCAACACGCCTAAAAAATGAGTTTAATGCTTTCCAAGCAAGTTTTTTCAGAATTATTCTTGCAAATAAATGTATAAATACATAACTTGCAATAAGTTTTAGAAAGACTAATTACTTAATGTTTAACTAATAATTCTGATAACATCATGAAAGAACTTGTTGAGAAAATCAAAGCAGAGTACGAGGAGTTCGCAGTGAACGCTGAGGCTCAGGTTGAGAAAGGCAACAAAGCTGCAGGTGCACGCGCACGCAAAGCTGCTCTCTCTCTTATGAAAGACTTCAAAGAATTCAGGAAGCTCTCAGTTGAGGCTAGCAAATAATCCTTGAATGTAAGATTAAAGCGGATGGCTAAAAATTTTTAGTCATCCGCTTTTCTTTTGTGGAGCTTTAATCTGCCACTTTTTTTGTTCAGATGATGCAACATTTGATATACGTTCTGCATCTATGATGCAAGGTTTAGGTTTTAGTACACGTATAGAGGACTGACAAGCAGTGATGCTTTCGGTCCTCTAACATTAAAGAGATTGACGGATGTCAATCTCTTTAATGTTAAAATGCTGCACCTCCTCAAGGAGGATTTCAGCGGACTGTCGCCACCATAGACCACTGACTTCAGTTTGGGTGGCAACTCTCTATCAATCATTTGCCAGGATAAATTTTATGCAAATTCAATTTTTTAGTTTGAATTTGCATAAAATTAAGGAATGTGTTATTCTGGAAGAAAATGCTAAAGGTTTAAGTACCATTGATGGTCAGCCTCCTTGGTAAATAGAGGGTAAAAGTGCGGATAAACGCAAAAATCCTTTCATTAATCGACTTTCATCTTTTTGTGTGAGAGGCGGCTTCGTTCGGCGCGGAAGCCCAT
>CAVKAQ010000038.1:0-21401 GCA_963654225.1 Butyricicoccaceae bacterium
GGCTGCGGTGTTGTCCGTAAATTCGGCGCTGACGCTGTTTGCCTCGAAAGTTCCTGTGTAAGGCAGAATGACAGAGATGAATCGCACGGCCTTGCCCTCTTTTTTATCGACATTGAGTCTGAACCAGTATCTCTGGGTTTTCTGGCCGATTTCGTTGGAGTAGTAACCTGTGTTGCTGACAAATGATATGTTGTCGGAGGTCTCGGAGAATGATTTGATCAGGATATTGTTGCTATCGCTGAATGTCGAATGTGCTCCGAATGCGCTCTCTTCATAATTGTCGATTACGGTGTAGGCCTTGCCGCTCTCAGGATATCCTGAGGCATCCTTGTTCTGGCCTCCCCATAGTTTGAAGTTGAGGTTTATTGGGGTGTCATAGCATCCGCCGTAGGCTTCATCTACTATCACAAAGTAACGTTTGTCAACGAAGAATATCGCTCTGCGGTGTGTCAGGTCTGAGTAAGATTCGTTTTCAGTAACCAGAACCTCATATCCGGTCGTGCTCTCCGTTTTAAGGAGTTTGCCGGCACGTTTAGTGAAGCTTTGCTGGTTCTTGGTTATCGTGTTGTGCATCTCAGACGAAGCATAGGTGGTGCGGTCGCTCCCGCTGTATGAATAGCATCCTGCGTCCGGGAGAAAGCTGCGGCCGTTGACATAGAGGCCGATGTGACCGTTGTCGCTCTGGTTGTGTCCCTTCCATTCGGAATCGTAGCAATTCTTGTGGATGAGCATTATTGAGTTCTGAGTCCAACCATTTCTCATCATATAATATCCTGACACCGGATATGTTACGAGAGATGTCTCAGGCCTTTTGCCATAAGTTCCGCCAGTTGCGATCCATTTGAGTTCCTCGTCATCCGGGAACAGTTCGGAATACTGTCTGAGGTTGCGCTGAAGCACGCTCTTAGTCATTCTTACGGAGCGTGTATCGTTGAAATTGTCTATCGAGTAGTTCGGGTAGATTATGTCCTTGATGAAACCTGCCGCCTTGCGCAGACCCTCGGCGTAATCGGATGGCAACTCCGATGCTTTACCGTTGAGCTGGGCTGTCTTATATACAGAAATGAAGTCCGCTACGGCGGCGAGGTGGTAGCTCGGGTCAAACTCGTTGTGCACTCCGTCCTCGTTGAACTGCGATGAGAGTTGGGCTGTAACTGCAGCAATTCCTTCATTGAACCATACTTCTGACTGCTTGAATTCCGGCAGCAATATTCCTGATTCGGCGATTATTTGCTCCTGTGAGAGTCTGATGTTGCTCGTAGCATCGGCGAATAGGTTTTTGCGGATGGATTCTACGTGATTGTAAATCGTGTGCAATGTGTATGCAAGAACTTCAGCTGTGAGATTTGTTGAACCGGCATAATACGGAAGAGCGTTCAGGATGTTCTCCACTCTTGAGCAAGGCTGCAACTGACACCATTCCATAGATGAAGTCGTGCCTTCAGGAACAGGATAGGTCTCGTTCCAGGATTTCCACGCCTCAATCCAGGCGAGAATGTATTTCTCGTCCCCTGTGAGTTTGTAGGTCTTTGCCTGCGGAAGCATCCACTGGAGACGGTGTTTCTGAAGTTTGAACTCGGTTTCGGAAGCAAGTGAGGAAGGCAGTGTCTCCCAGTCGATTTTTCCGTCTTCTCCGGCAAATGACCAATACTTCTCAGTACCGGAACCGGCAGTGCCTTCTTCTACATAGTTGTAAACCTGAAAGCGCCATCCGCTTTCGGAAGTGGCCTGTGCCGCAATGTTCTTCTCGCTTGCGGAGGCTGACGGCGTGAGCACATCGACTGAAGGATTATAGACCGGGCGGGTTCTCCAATATTCGAGCAGGCTCTGCCCCGCGTTGTAGATGTCTCCGTCAGCATAGTACTGCTTCACTTTTTCCAGTCCCGAATAATCGAGATTCAGCAGGGAGAATATCTCAGTGTCGAGACTGTCCGCATTGCCGCTGTCGGGTAGCCTCTTTATGTCGGTATCGCCAATAGGCTGTTCGGACATAATTTCTTTGCTGCAGCCGCTCAGCGACAGTGCCGCAACGATGATAAGAGAAGAAATGAGATACTTTTTCATTTTCGTTATCATTTCGAGTGTTTTGTTTGTACGTGGTATCTGCCGTCAAGCCCCTGCCGATGACCAATCCGATACAGTGGTGCTCTTTGAACGGTTTTACTCGATGCGAATTTACTTTATTTTATATGCGCTGTCTTTAGGATTTGTCGCGACTTGTTCCATTTTATTGTAGATAGTGTAAATTTTGTTGATAATTATGCGAGATTTTTTCAAAAATGCACCTTGTTTGAAAATTCCTTGCATATTTTTATACAGAATTGAAATAACTCTCACACCTCTATCCAAACTTTCCACAAGACTTGCCGCTTGCCACGCTTAAACCCGTTAATTTTGCATCCGGTGTCATTTCACATTTTTTTTATGTCAGGAGTGACGCCGGATTATCAGAATCATACCACAATTTTTCGGGTAAATAACACTATAATTTATGAATCATAGATTTTCTGTAATTGTCGTTTCTGTCATTTTTACTGCCGTTGCGTCATTATCCCTGCTTTCCTGCTCTTCCAAGCGCGATGCCTGGGTCAGAAATGCCGTGGAGATTTCTTCAGAACAGCTGAAGGAAACGTCCGCTGCGCTCAATGGTACGAATACTTTTCCGCGTTCCATCTGGTCCTCCTGGAACTTGGACTTTCTTGTTTCGCAGATAGGGACGTCGGTGCTTTCAAAGGTTGACTCTCTGCGGCCAAATCCGCCGGCATCTAAGTTGGGTACTTTGCGCTCCTGTGGAGTTTATGACTGGACGAGCGGTTTCTTTCCAGGCTCTCTCTGGCTTGCTTACGAGCTTACCGGTGACGGCCAGTTGCGCGATGCTGCGGCTGAATTCACCAACGAACTTTATCCTGTCAGTTTCTATAAGGGTACGCACGACCTCGGATTTATGATTGGTTGCAGTTACGGCAATGCTGAAAGGCTTTCTCCGGCAGATTCCATTCCTCCGATAATAGTTCGTACAGCGGAAAATCTTTCATCCCGATTTGACAATGGAATAGGTGCAATCCGCTCCTGGGATTTCGGTCAATGGAATTTCCCGGTCATAATAGACAATATGATGAACCTTGAACTGCTTTTCGAGGCGTCAAGGATTTCGGGAGACTCAAAATATCGCGACATCGCCCTCAAGCACGCGGACAAGACTATGTCTAATCATTTCCGTCCGGATTACACTAGTTGGCACGTGGTAAGCTACAATTCTGACGGAACTGTGGAAACCCGCCAGACGTTCCAGGGCAAGGCTGACGATTCAGCCTGGGCCCGTGGGCAGGCTTGGGCTGTTTACGGATACACAGTATGCTATCGAGAAACCCGTGATGTCAAGTATCTCGACTTTGCGGAAAACATCGCGGATATGATTATGAGCAGAGTGAAGACGGATGACGCTGTTCCTTATTGGGACTATGATGCGCCGGAAGGTACAAATACGCCACGGGATGCGTCTGCAGCTGCTGTCACTGCATCTGCTTTTCTCGAACTCGGGGGCTATGCTGACGATGGTCAGAAATATTTTGACTATGCCGGTAAAATTCTACGTAGCCTTTCTTCTGAAGAATATCTGGCCGCGCCTGGCACAAACTGCGGGTTTATTCTCAAGCATTCCACCGGCTCTCTCGCACACGGCTCTGAGATTGACGTGCCGCTGAACTACGCCGACTACTATTATCTTGAAGCACTGAAACGCTACATTAAACTCAAAGGTATCAGGCTTTAATGCTTGACTGATTGAACAACTTATCCTAAATTTATCGGATAGAACGAGTTATAAAAATACATTTGCTATGTCGAAAAAATATATATCCATATTTCTGCTGGCGTCGGCCTGTGTTTCCGCGTCATATTCTCTCGGAGCGCAGGAACTCCGAAGCGAAGTTTTTGATATGTTGAACCTTGACCGTCCGGGACTTGAAAAAGTGAAACAGGACCACCTGAACGGCGATGATAAAGCGGCAGCTGCTGACCTGCTTGAATATTATCGTGGACGCAAGGACATCCGAACTCCTGAAATTAAGGATGTCAAGAAGGTTAAAATCAACAATGAACAGCAGAAATGGGCTGACGATGCGCTTCAGCATACATTTTTCGTGCATAAAGGCTACCAGCCGTCGTTTAACTACGGTGAGGATATAGACTGGAAATACTGGCCGGTCCAGGACAACGAACTCCGCTGGCAACTGCACCGCCACAAGTGGTTTACTCCGATGGGTTATGCCTACAGGGTGAGCGGCGATGAAAAATATGCCAAGGAATGGGCATTCCAATATATGGACTGGATCAAGAAGAACCCATATGTCAAGATAAGCAAGAATGAATATGAGATCACTTCTGATTCGCAACTCAAGGCGGATGCCGAAAACGCGCGTTATGCGTGGCGTCCTCTCGAAGTGAGTCACCGTCTTCAGGATCAATGTCTTCAGTTCCAACTTTTCATAGATTCTCCTGCGTTTACTCCGGAATTTCTCACTGAGTTTCTTGTAAACTACCACCGCCACGCCGAGCATATTATGGGCAACTGGTCGAAGCAGGGTAATCATCTGCTCTTTGAAGCGCAGAGAATGCTCTATGCCGGGTCGTTTTTCCCGGAATTCAAGGAGGCGGCCGAGTGGAGACAGAGCGGCGTGGATATCCTTAACCGCGAAATCAAGGTGCAGGTGCTTCCTGACGGCGGACACTTCGAACTCGACCCGCATTACCACCTTGCTACTATAGAGATTTTCCTCAAGTCGCTCAGGGTTGCCGACCTCAACGGTTTCAGGGCTGATTTTCCTAAGTCCTATCAGGATGCGGTGGAGAGTATGGTGATGTGGTATCTGAACATAATGTTCCCGGACTGCACCAATCCTTGCTTCAGCGACGCGAAGATTACCGACAAGAGAGAGATGCAGAAACATTTCAAACAGTGGACTGAGGTGTTCCCTGACAATCAGGTTATTAAATGGTTTGCAACCGATGGCGCGGAAGGAGAGTTGCCGTCATATCTTTCCAAGGGATTCAAAGATTCTGGTTTCTTCGTGTTCCGCAACGGATGGGGAAGTGACGCGCTGCAGATGGATGTCAAGGCAGGTCCTGCCGGCGAGTGGCACGCACAGCCTGATTTCGGTACATTCGAGCTCTGGTATAACGGGAAAAATCTCTTTCAGGATTCTGGCTCTTATGTCTATGAGGGCAAAGACCCTGAAATCATGGCATGGCGCAAGTGGTTCAGGGCGACTGCGCATCACAATACGCTCACTATGGACGGTAAAGACGTGGATAAAGTCGCGTCAGAGACTCTTCTGTGGCAGCCGGATGGCGATGTTCAAATTCTTGTGACTGAGCATCCTAGCTACTCCGGACTCAATCACCGTAGGTCTATATTCTTTGTGAACGGGGAATATTTCGTCATTGTCGATGAGGCTTCAGGAACCAAGAAAGGTTTTGTCAATCTGAATTGGCAGATGCCTAAGGGCAAGATCCCTAACAATCGAGAGGATATGACATTCTATTCCGAATTCGAGGGCGAAAGCAACTTTATGTTCCGTTGCTTCGGCCCGGAAGGGATGACTATGAAAAAGGACGAAGGCTGGCAGTCGTCTTCATATATGAAGAAGGTGAAGAGGATGTGGGTGTCGTTCAATGTTAAAAAAGCCAGTAATGATGCTGTGAGATTCATAACAGTTATCCATCCGAAGGCTGAGTCCGGCTATGAGAATATTTCCGCCAAGTTCACGGACAGCGGTTTCAGCAACAGCTCCCTTTCGCTTGAAGTCAAGGTCGGAAAGGGCAAGAAGGTGAAACTCGGATATAAACTCCGTTAATTCCGCACGTTATGGGGAAAAAATCAATTTCTGGAATTGCATTGGGGACTCGTCCTCTGCTTGCCGTGCCTCTTGTAGCGACTGCGCTTGTCTCCTGCGGAGAAAAACAGCAGACGAAAAGGCCAAACATATTGTTCATAATGACTGACGATCACACCTCACAGGCTATGTCCTGCTACGGAGGACGTCTGATCGAGACTCCCAATATGGACAGGCTAGCCAACGAGGGGATGCGTTTCGATAACTGTTATGTGACCAATGCCCTTTCAGGCCCGTCCAGAGCCTGCATACTTACCGGCAAGTTCAGCCATATCAACGGATTCACAGACAATGCAAGTTCATTTGACGGAGATCAGCAGACATTCCCGAAACTTCTCAGGCAGGCTGGATATGAGACAGCGATGGTCGGAAAATGGCATCTGATTTCACAGCCTCAGGGTTTCGATTTCTGGAGCATACTTTCGGGGCAGGAGGAGCAGGGGGATTACTACGATCCTGAATTTTGGGAGATGGGGAAGGAGATTACAGAGAAAGGCTATGTCACCGACGTGATTACAGACAAGACCATTTCGTGGCTCGAAAACCGCTCGGGAGCAAAGGACGGAAAACCGTTCTGTCTTATGTGCCATCACAAGGCTCCTCACCGTAACTGGATGCCTGCACCGGAACATCTTGGACAGTTCAATTCCACAGTTTTCCCGGAACCTGACAACCTTTTGGACGACTTTTCTGACCGTTGCCCAGCTGCGTCTCAGCAGGATATGAGCATAGCGAAGACTCTCGCCGATGACTGGGATCTGAAGCTTATGACACGTGATGAAATTCTTGCCAATCCGGACAACCGCCTGTCGAAGGTCTATCTTCGTATGGGCGAGGATGTGCAGCATAAATGGGATTCTGTCTATGCCGGGCGCATCGCCGAGTATCGTAGCGGGCTTCTGCGCGGAGAAGAACTTGTCAGATGGAAATATCAGCAGTATTTGAGGGACTATCTCGCGACAGTTCTTTCAGTTGACGAGAGCATTGGACGTATTCTGGATTATCTCGAAAAATCTGGCGAACTTGACAATACGATTGTCGTCTATACATCTGACCAGGGATTTTTCCTTGGGGAACACGGATGGTTTGACAAGCGTTTTATGTATGAGGAATGTCATAGAATGCCGTTGCTTGTGCGTTATCCGAAATCAGTCAAAGCAGGAACTGTCTCGAAGGCTCTATGTATGAACATCGATTTTGCGCCAACTTTCCTTGACCTTGCAGGTGTGGAAGTTCCGTCGGATATTCAGGGTGAATCTCTAGTCCCGGTGCTTGAAAGCGGTGGCGAGACTCCTGCTGACTGGAGGAAGGCGGTATATTATCACTATTATGAATATCCTGCTGAACATTCCGTGAAACGTCATTATGGAATCCGGACAGCGGATTACAAGCTTATTCATTTTTACAACGACATCGACTGTATGGAACTTTTCGATGAAAGAAAGGACTCGCAGGAGATGCACAATGTATATGATGATCCGGAATATGCTTCTGTCCGGGACTCTCTCTGCGCAGTGCTTGATTCACTGTGCACGGTTTACGGAGACACTGACCCTTGCGAACGAGAGAAAGTTCTTTTCAAGGGCGACAGACGATATATGGACAGAACCCGCTGATGAAATATAACACTGAAATTCAATAATATGGATAGACGCAGATTTATGGAAATATCTGGCTGGTCGCTTGTGGGACTGGCCGCTTCAGGCAGCCTTCTGGACTCTTGCTGCAGTCCAGAGGAGGTGAAAAAGAAAGTGCCTTCTCCTACAGGGCTCAAACTGTATTGGGGCGACCTGCACAATCACTGCAATATTACCTACGGGCACGGGGATATGCGTGATGCGTTCGAGGCTGCTACTGAGCAACTTGACTTTGTGAGCGTAACTCCGCACGCGATGTGGCCGGACATCGACCTGCTCAACAGCGAACCCCGACTTAAATGGGTAATCGGCTATCATACAGATGCTTTCAAAAGGTTGAGGCAGGGCGGATATGACAAGTACAGCGCGATGACCCGTGAATATGACAAGCCGGGCAAATTCCTCACATTCATCGGTTACGAGGCTCACAGTATGATTTACGGAGACCACGTCGCTCTCCATAAGTCTCTGGACGCTCCTCTGGTGGATTGCTCCTCGATAGAAGATTGGAAAGAGAAGTTCAAGGGGCAGGATGTGTTCGTGACTCCGCATCATATGGGCTATCAGACCGGATACAGAGGCTACAATTGGAAATATTTCACTGAAGGAGTACAGACTCCGTTCGTCGAGATGTATTCTCGTCACGGCCTTGCAGAGGGGGATATGGGAGATTATCCGTATCTCCACGATATGGGACCGCGTAACTGGGAAGGTTCGATTCTTTATGGTCTGAAGCAGGGACATAAATTCGGCATTATCGGTTCTACTGACCAGCACTCCGGCTATCCGGGCAGTTATGGTGACGGGCGAGTCGGCGTGCTCGCTTCGGAACTTTCGCGTGATGCCGTCTGGGATGCGCTGAAAAGCCGTCACTGCTGCTGTGCGACCGGAGACAATATAGCTGTGGATTTCCGTATCAATGACGCACTTATGGGCGAAGTTACGAGCGGCGGAAACCGAAAAATTTATGTCAATGTAAAGGCGCAGAGCTGCATCGACTATGTGGACATAATCAAGAATGGACGGCTTATCGCCCGTCTTAACGGCCCGAATATCCCGGTCTATGAGAAGAAGGATCTTATCCGCTGCAAGATAAAGATGGAATACGGCTGGAATAGGGAAGAGAAATATGTGAACTGGGCCGGCAAGGTGAGCATCGACAAAGGACGTATCCTGTCTGTGACACCGTGCTTCAGAGGAGCTGCGTTCACCTCTCCGCAGGAGGGCGAAACCGAGTTCCATACGCACGTGAACCGCATCCATACTGTTAATGACAATTCCGCAGAATTGGAACTCTACACATCCAAGAACCCTAATACCACAACACCTTCAACTCAGGCGGTCATACTTGATGTCGAGATGCCGCTAGACGGAAATATAATCTCGGATTTCAACGGCAGGCGTTTCAGCCACACCCTCGCAGAATTGCTTGAAGGCGGACGCAGTCATTTTATGAACGGCTGGTTGAGCGAGGCTGTGCTGTTCAACCGCGCTATGCCGGAGTCCTGCTGGAGTGTGGAGCACTGGATGGAGGACAAGACGAAGGAAAACGACTCGGACTGGTATTATGTGAGAGTAAGGCAGAAGGACGGGCAGTGGCTCTGGACTTCTCCGATATGGGTCGAGTAATATTCGCTGAATAATAGCATAGTGCCCCAAGCGGGTTGGGGAATACGGTCTCTGATTAAGCAATTTGCTCTGAACGAGCGGGAATTATTTATGTGTATGAGAAACAAAAATATTCTGTTGACTTCGCCTGTAGCTGTGATGTCCGCTGCTACGCTTGCTTTGTCTGCCGCTTCGACACTTGCCGCAACTGAAAGGAAAGGAACTGAAGTTGCGTCAGATGCGCGGAGGGCTGATAAAAATCCCAATGTGCTGCTGATTATGACAGACCAGCAGTGGGCCGGGGCTATGAGCTGTGCCGGCAATCCAGATCTGGAGACACCCAATATGGATCGTCTTGCCGCCAGGGGAGTCCGCTTCGGGAATGCCTACTGCGCTATGCCTCTGAGCGGTCCGTCGCGGGCCGCAATATTCACAGGATATATGCCTTCCCGTACGGGGATGGACGTAAACGAGAAGCCTCTTGTGGACTCGCTCCGGAGCAATACTCTCGGCCAGATTGTGGCGCAGGCCGGCTATGACTGCGCTTATTCAGGCAAATGGCACGTCAACACAATCAGCATTCCGGACGGTGAATTCGGTTTTAGGAATATCCACGACAGCGGTGACCCAGGCGTAGCCGAAGCTTGCGTGGATTACCTTCATAAACGCGCGAAAGCTCCATTCTTTCTTGTCGCTTCTTTTGTCAATCCTCACAATATCTGCGAGTTCGCACGCGGGCAGAAGACGCCATACGCACCGACGCCGGTAGCGGACGTGGCAGATTGTCCGAACTTGCCTCCGAATTTCGAGAGGTCTCCTTATGACGCGAAAATCCTGCAGTACGAACAGTCCCGCGACTATTCGCTCTATCCGAGCGTGGATTACTCTCCGGATGACTGGAGACGTTACCGCAACGCTTATTACCGTCTTGTGGAAGCGGTTGATGCGGAAATCGGGAAGATACTCGATGAACTTGACCGTCAGGGGCTGTGGGATGAAACTGTGGTGATTTTTACCTCCGACCACGGCGACGGGGCAGGAGCGCACAGGTGGAATCAGAAAACTGCTCTCTATGAGGAGGTTGCGAATGTCCCTCTCATTGTATGTCTGCCGGACGGGAAGAATGCCGGAGAGATGAGCAATGCGCTTGTAAATAACGGGTTAGATTTGATGCCGAGCATTTGCGAGTGGACAGGAGCTGTGCTTCCGAATGGCCGTCGTGGAAAAAGTTTCGCCAAAGCGGCTGCATCGGGAGAGAATGGGCAGGAGTTCATAATCACGGAGACTAACTTCAAGCAGACTTCCGGGACTGCGGGCTGGATGGTACGCACCCCTAAATACAAATATGTTCTCTACGACAAGGGCCTGTACCGCGAGCAACTTTTCGATATGGAAAAAGACCGCGGTGAGACCGTCAATCTTGCAGTCGAGTCCGCCTATGCACCAGTTCTTGAACAAATGCGTTCAAAACTCCGCAACTGGCTTGAATCCACTCCAGGTCCGGAACGTCGCAAGCACTTAAAGGCGATACCGGAATAAATGACTATCGCGACAGGAGGGTGTCCCACCATCCTACGGACTTCCCAACCTCTGCAGGCTTGCGCCTGCCGTCCCGAGGGGCATTTCGCACCTCCGGTGCGTATGAAGTTTTATCGGGGAAAGTATTCCCCGATAAAACTTCGGTCGCTGCGCGCTTCGCGCAAGTTTGCATCTTACCCTCAGTCGCTATAGCGACAGCTCCCAGGAGCACGGGGAAAGTATTCCCCGAAACCCCTTCGGTCGCTGCGCTCCGAATATGCTAATCACTTCTATATATCAAAAATCAGATAACGCTTACTGCGCTCTGCTGATTTCATATTTCCCGGCGGCGGCGTTATGGAGATAGACTGTGCCGGATGTCTCTTCTGCAGTGAAACTGCCGACAGACTTGCCGTTCCTTCTGATTAGCCATTTCCCGCCTTCCAGTCCGGTGAAAAGAATACTGAATTTTTTGCTTCCTTGTTTTTTAGCGATCTGGTCAGTGATTTCAAAACTGTAGCCGGATGATGTCCTTCCGCAATCCTCGCTGAATACCACGGCCTTGTCATCTATTACCGCGCCTCTGGCATTTTCTCCGGAAATACGTGATACCGGAAGTGTTTTCTTTATGCTCCTGTCCGAAACTTGGATTACATTCAGGAAACAGTCTTCAGCCTGCGGCGTAACCGGACTGAGCTCGACCCTCCACGCTCCACGCTCATTGCAAGGGTCAGGTCGTGTTGTCGCGAAATTCGGATAATTTTCTCCGAATACATAGAATTCCTTTCCACGTCCCCCGACTTTCTCCATAGAAAGATTGTCCGCCTCGGGAAGAAGCACGCTGCAGTGCAGTCGTCCGCTGTCTCCGTCCTTTGTCCTTTCGACTGTGAACTCTGAGGATTCGAGTTTTGGCTCCTCAATGCTGTGCAGAAGCCAGTATTTCTTAAATGACGGGTCAGAAGATTTTACACGATCGTATATTACCATCGCCGCCGGTACATCTCCTTCTTCATCCTTTAGGTTGAGGAATACGAAACTTCGCCTCGCGCTCTCGACCTTAGCGCTGTATGCCTTTGAAATGTCGCCCTGCAGAAGCGTCCAGTCCGGTTTCTGGGCATCAGGACCGTAGCCGTGGGCGAGAACTTCACCTATAGTGTAATCTTCGCTCAACAGGTCGGCGAAACTGCGGCAACTCTCCCAACGGTCTCCCGGCATTCTCTGCCCGCCGTCGTTACGCGCGAATTCCGTCTTGTCCGCTCCGCCGTAGTTCCAGCAGGCGAATTTTTCTGCTGGATCATAGACGAGCAGTGAATTGTGAGCGATTGTGCGTTTGAAATAATTCTTGTTGTGAGGGCTGTTATAGCCTCCGGCTGAACCCTGATATGACCCCGAATCAATGGCGAGCGGACCCCGGTAATAAATCTGGAATGAACCTGCATCAAGATGCTGGTGGTTGCCGAAATAATGCTCTCCGATTTTCATCTCGGCTATTGCGCTGTTCGCGTCCCATCCTGTCCTCGCAATCATCCAGCCGAAAGGCGTACCGCTATAGCGTGATAGAGGAAGTCCCTCCGGTGATTTACCCTTGACGGAAAAGTCCCGCCACAGCAATTCAAGGATGAGCATATGGTTTTCTATGCTAGGTTTGCGCTCATACTCATACATCAGAAGCGGATCTTTCCAGTAACTTGCGGCCAACATTGCCGGCATCGCATAGGACTGGGGGTTAGTCCTTTTGGCCGGATTTACGTCACCGGCCGGAAGAACCTGCCCGTCCGGACGGCGGCGGTAAATAAGGTCATAGAGAACATAGCGCTGCTCAGGAGAGTAAATCTGCCCGGCTCCCATCTTGTCAAAAATCCACAGTGAATTCAAGTCGTTCAGGTATCGTACGGTGATATAGCCAGTTCCCTGATGATAATTGTGACCTGAATAGATATAGTTGCGCACCGGTACATAGTCCTTGAAAATCATATCGGCTACGTAGTTGTACATCTCGGGATATTCATCATAAATGGCGATGCCGCAGGACAGCATATCCCTGAGAATCATCCACTCTGAGCCGTGTCCTGTGACACTCTCGTTGCGTTTAGGCGGGTAATGGCACTCCATCGTTCCGGCAATTCTGACAAATTCCCTGATATATTCCTGTCTCTGTTGTTCGCTCATCCTGTCGTAGCACCAGTCATATACGATTGCTCCGGTCATAAGCATAGAACCGCTCGCTCTCGACAAGTCGTTTTTCGTGCCGAAGTTAGTGGTTTTCAGAGTGTCCAGCATTGCCGAAATCGCTCTGTCCGCCCTGGAAGCGTCGCCATCGACAAGGTAGGCGAGCGCATCGAGCTGCGACTGCGTAGTTACGCCCCTCATCTGAGCATAGTAGCGGAATCCACGGTCGGTCTCCTTGGCCTCTTCTTCGGCAGTCCTCGGTTTCGCGGCCTTCTTCATCTTGGCTAAGATAGCCTTGCCTTCGGGAGTTTTCAACCTTTCCTTAAGATTCGGAATGTCATAACTCCTCAGATACAGTCTCGGATGTTCATTCGGAGGCAGCGGGATTGACACACCGTCCGATTCGGTCCAGACCACTTCCCGGTTTTTGTCCGCCTGCTGTGTCTGCGCAAATATTATATTGAAAGAAAATGCGGCGAGAACCGCTGTCAGTATTAGCTTGGTTTTAGTTGACTTTGCTGTCATAACTCAGTGTATCCTTTGAGGTGTTTTGTATTCAAATATATCCTCATAAAGATACAACTATTTTGTCACATTCCCTCAGGTCAAGCGGTGAAGAAATGGGGGATTGTCATATTCCTTCTTTGCGCAGTAATTCAAAATAAATAGAGGTCGATGTTTGCTGGCGAAAGTAATTACAGCTGTTTCGGACGTTGATGCTTTTATTTATCGTACAGCGCGGTTTCTGGCCCAAGGAATCACGTACGCTGGAGAAATCTGGCGCGACAGCAGGTCCTTCATATAATCCATATAGGGAGCGACGTGGCTGAAGAACATCCGGTAGCCGTCGCACAAGGCATTCAGTCCGGTCTCGATTCGTGCGCCTCCACGTCCGGTTCGGCTTGATTCATAGGTATTGAACCTGTGCTTGGGGCATTCCCCGTTGCAGGCAAAAAGCCATTCGCACCGTAAACACTTGGTCGGTAGCTTGTTGCGCTTGTCAATGCCGAATGCTGTCTGTTTGCCGGAGCTCATCATCTCAGCGATGGAATTCTCTGCGATATTGCCGAGGAGATAGTCCTTATATACAAAATGGTCGCAGGGGTAGAGATCTCCGTTATGCTCGATGACGGCATTTCCTCCACACGTCTGGGCGAAGGTGCAGGTTCCCGGCATAGCCCCAACCCAGGTGGCCAGCGTCGCGTCGAAATTGGTTACGAATGTGCGGCCGACATCGTTCCTGACCCAATAATCGAATATGTCGCATAGGAATCGGCCGTAGCCTATGTCTGTCACCGACCACGGTGCTATTACGGCTCCGTCGGTCTTCGGGTCCACGATGAACGGACGCTGCTTCTTGTCCGGCTTGCCATCCCCGTTCAGAGGATACTTGACGTGTTCGACTACAGGCATAAACTGCATAAATCCGCTGCCGACTTCACGCAGGAACAGATATGTCTCAAGTCCCCGTCCTTCGCAGGCGTGATTGACCGTGGACATCGTGTTGAATTCAACACCCTCTCCTTTAAGAATATTCAGGCCGCTCATCACCCTGTCGAAGGTGGGGAATCCACCCTTGTCCTTGCGATATTTGTCGTGAATGTCCTTTGGCCCGTCAAGAGATATTCCCACAAGGAAATCATTTTCTCGGAAGAATTTTGCCCATTCGCGGTTGATAAGTGTGCCGTTGGTCTGTATCGTATTGTGAACTACCTTGTCACCGGCATATTTCTTCTCGAATTCCAAGGCCTTGCGGTAGAAATCAAGTCCAAGCACTAGAGGTTCGCCTCCGTGCCAGTTGAAAGTCACCTCTGGCACTCCGTTCGCGCTGATGTATTCCTGCACCACTTTTTCCAGCATAGCTTCCGTCATCCGTGGTTCCTTGCCGCCGTAGATCTCGGCTTTGTCGAGGTAGTAGCAATATTTGCAGTCCAGGTTGCAGAGCGACCCGGCAGGCTTGATCATTATGTTGAACGCCATAGGCCCGGAAAGCCGTACGGCATCGCCGAGGGTCAGCGTCTTTTCTAATGTCGCGTCAGACATACTCTTGAATTTCAGGTGAAATAAATCATTTCTGAATATCCGGGACTAATGGAGTTCTTCCGCCTTGAAGTCGCTGACATAAGCATCGCCCACAATATTCTTGAAGGATTGCATCATCTTGTCTGTCAATTCCTTGTTCTCTTTGGAAATGTTTGTCTTCTGGCTCCTGTCTTCGTTGAGGTTCCATAGGGTAACCTCCGGATTCAGGCCGAAGTCGATGGTCGTAGGGTTCTCGTTGCTTCCGGAATATGCCGGTATCATCACGAAGTTGCCTTCCTTCAGGGCGAGGCGTCCCTGCGCTTCGAGAATCAGGTTTTCCCTTCCTTTCAGAATGTCGTTGCCGATGAGTGTTTCCGTGTAAACTTTGGAATCCAGTCCTTCCGGAACCGTAACGCCCAGAATGTCAGCCAAAGTGGCGTAGAGATCCATCTGGCAGAAGCATGCGTTTGACACGGACGGCCTGATGTGTCCTTTCCAATATGCTATGAAAGGTATGTGCGTGCCGCCGTCAAAGATGCTGTATTTTCCGCCACGCAGGCCGCAGTTCGGGTCATAACCTTGACTCTGAGCAAGTTCGATGGCATCGTCCCGGTAGCCGTCCTGAAGTACTGCACCGTTGTCAGATGTGAATATGACAAGAGTGTTGTCCAGCACCCCAGTCGAATCCAAATGGTCGAGGATTTGTCCCACACACCAATCCGCTTCGGCTATGACGTCGCCTCGCGGTCCGAGTGATGTCTTGCCCTTGAATGCCGCCCCGGCTGTTCTCGGGACGTGCGGCTCGTGGAGTCCGTAGTAGAGGAAGAATGGCTTGTCCGCATTCTCCGTTACAAACCGCTTAGCTTTTGACAGGAAATATTCAGCCATAGTGGAATCGTCCCAAAGCGCTGATTTCCCGCCTGTCATATGCCCGATTCTCGGAATGCCGTTGATGATTGTGCCTTGATGGCCGTGATGCCATCGCATTTCCATCTGTTCTGGGCTGTTGACGGCGTTTTTCTCTCCCGGGAGTTCGTTCTCGTAATCGATTGTAATCGGGTCGTCGGGGTCGAGATTGACCACATCACCGTTCTCTATATAGACGCAAGGAACCCGGTCAACTGTGGCCGGGATGATGTTGGTATAATCAAATCCTACAGTGTTGGCCTCAGGACTGATGTGCCGGTTCCAGTCCAGTTTGCCGTAGCCCATCCCGAGATGCCATTTCCCGACAGCGCCGGTCGCATATCCCAGGTTCTGAAGCATTTTCGGAAGTGTGTTGGCGGCGGTGTCGATAATCAGCGGAGCGTCGCCGGGCAGGATGCTCGCTCCTTCTCTCCACGGATACATTCCTGTGAACAAAGCAAATCTGCTCGGAGTGGACGTCGCAGAGGTGGCGTAGGCGCAGTTGAACTGTCTTCCTGCACGCCCCAGCGAATCGATTCTGGGAGTCTGCACGAGACTGCTTCCGCTGTAAAGGCTGATATCCCCGAGTCCTAGGTCGTCCGCCACGATGAGTACGATGTTCGGCATTTTCTCGGGCTCTTTACCTGCCTCCGAGCACGACGTCGCAGCCATCGCTGAAACTCCCGTCGCCGCGATAGACATTATTCTGAAGGTATCTTTTCTTGACATATTCTTGGTTCCTTAAAGTTGATTGTCGTCCTGACTTTCAAGCAGACCTGTTCTAAAGATAGTTCAATTCAGGTCAGGCGATATCGGAAGTTCGGAAAATTCGTAATTATTTATTCTTGCCCAAATTGAACGAAATGCCGAAATTGAAGCTTGTGTTGGCCTTGCCGTAAGGATAAACAATGTTCTTGTAAGCCTTTGCATAATTGAACGGCAAGTGGTCGGTACCGAAGAATAAACTGAATCCCGTTACGTGAACACCGATTACGGCGCCGAATGTCGGTCCGAATTTGGATATTGCACCGTTTACGCTTGCGCTGAACCATTTGGCCGGCTTAAGGTTGAGGAAAAGACGTCCTTCCGTCCAGCTGTAATTGCCGTTGATATAGCTTGTCCCCAACAGACCGACAGACATTCCATTATAGAAAGGCATAGTGTATTCAGCTCCGGCGTTGATTGTTGCCGCGAGCATTTTTCCGTACTTTGCATCTATGTCTGTTCTTCTGAAATCATACATAGCCGCAATGTCTTTGCGCAGCGCCTTGAACTGCTTGCTGAGCGAATTGTCTTTGCCTCCGTTAAGCGAAATGTCGTCAAATCCGTCAAACGACCATTCCTCTTCGCTTGTTTTAGCTATAGTGGCGTCTGTCCAGCACATATATCCCAAGTCGTTGACTGCCAGCGATACCTTCAATCCATCAATAACTTCCATCTCAGCACCGAGATCAATTGCTGCACCATAACCGTTTACAGGGACTTCTTTGAAAATACCGGTTTTGCCGAAGTTAATCAAATCGTTGTCCGAAGGGTCGTCAACTTTGGCTCCGGTTTCACCTTTCGTCTTGAAATACAATGGCGAAGCTGATTTGAGAACGCCCTTCGACTTGATTGACCATTTGTCTTCGGTCATCTGAATCTTCATTTCGTCGATATCAGCATCGATGTTTGCAATTCCTACCAGGAATTTAAGCCTTCCGCCGACTCTGATGCGATCATTTATGCTTCTGCCGTAGCCGAATGCGAGTTCTACGCGGCTATTACAGTTTATAGACACGCCTGATATGTCATAGTGTTGGGCTATGCCTGCATTTTTCATAAAGTCAAACAGGCTGTAAGGCAGATTGAAGGCTGACTGGGTGCGTACGTTCAGGTCAAATGAATAGAATGATTTGCTTTTCTTTATGCCGATTGACAGCAGAGAAACGTTATTGTCGATATTTATCTGATTGTTGTTTCTCAACTTGCTGAGAAATTCATCCGCAGATACTGCCGAATTCATAAATGTAGTCAGTTTCCCGTCAACAGGATACAGGAATGTGCTGACTCCGAGATTGCTCTGAGTTTCAATGCCTAATGAGCTCAAACCGGATATGGCGAAATAGTTGGTGTTGGGAGCGAATGCCGGATTGAACTGGTGCCGCATATTGTATCCCTCCAGGAAATATGTGGAGCGGAACAGCTGCTGTGCCTGTACTGTGCCTGCCAAACAAAGGGCCGTCAATATGATTATAATGATTTTTTTCATTGTGCCAAATTTTAATGCTTTGTTTCAAGTTCGATTTTACAGGCTGGTACTGTAAACTGCCTGCATTCTCAGTTTCATGTCTTCCAACTTGATTCCCTGCTTTTCGTTCAGGCAGACTCCTTCGGCGTCATTGTCCGCTCCGGATGCTGAAAAGGCCAGGCGTATCCCGTCCATCTTTCTCATATCTTCGGCAGTACCTTTAAGAGTGAACTTCATAGGGGTTCTGCTTGGATTCTCCAGTGTGCCTGCGGATGCGATTCCCTCGCTGGCTACCGATATTGTAGAGATTGGCGCCGCATCTGTATCGATGGCGGATACGAAGATGTTGATGCCGAGAGGAATCGTATTTACTAAATTGAAGTTGATCACTGCCTCCTTTACACTGAAGTTAGAATCTTCATATTCAAATACTTCGCTCCAACCGGTAAAATCTGTACTGTATGCAAACTGCAGATCTTTTCCGAACGACAGGGGAGCGGCGATGCTGTAAGTGCAATAGAAAGAGTAATCCTCACCAGTCTTAAGTGTAATGAATTCGTCCGAAGCGGTGACATCGACGTTGGTTATTCCGATTTGTTTCGGCAGCTTCTTGACAATGTCCGACAGATTGGAGACTTTGATGCTGGTGTATCCGTCAGGAACGCCTATTCCCATACGGGAGATGAAGAAATCTGTCTCACCGTCCGCATTGATATTCATATCATCTGTAGCGGAATCTTTGCTCCCGATGTGCACGGTGCTTTCAACTTCACCGCTATACGACTTGATGTCCGCGTTCAGAGAGAATGAAATCGGGCTGTCATTGCAGACTGCCAGAGTGATACGTGGGTCGTACAGGTCGAGAACAGTTTCGTTGCCTTTAAGAAAACTCGGGTATTCGCCTACGTTGGTTTTCTCCGGTTCAATGCCTATTGTCGGGTTGACTTTGACGGTGGCGTTATCAATATCTACAGAACCGATTTTCAGACTTAGGTCTATTTCAATCTTTTCCGGAATTGCAGAGTATGAGGTTCCGAGGTCATCGGAGAGTATCGTCACATCTGCACCTGAGATGTCAATTCCGTCATTTACATAGATTTTCCGCTCATCCGCAAGATATCCCTGGCCTGCAGGCATTTTGTTGAAATCGATATCGGTAATCTCAAGATTGATTGTCTTTTGCGTCTTGCTTATCTCGACAGGCTCGAATGTCAGAATGTTCTTTGTTTCGTCAAATGAGTAACTGATGCCGGAATTGTCGGCGGCGACGTTGAGCGTAAGGTAATCTGGAAAGTCGATGGACAGCCCTGAGACAGTGGCTTTGCCTATATTGGTCTGGAATGTGATTGCTCCAAGTGCTTTTCCCGAAACATTCTTTATGCCAGTTATTTCCGCAGGCACGGATTCGTCGATGCTTATAGGAGTGGAAGACGCTTCTATATGGTGTGTGGCAGTCAGTCCTGACGGAATCGGTGCATCGGGTGATATTATGCCCATTTTGCCAAGGAGTAAGGCCCGGTCAATGTTTGACTGGAATCCGCCTTCATTCACAAGGTCATCCGTTATGGTAATGGACGGTACCGAAAACGTGGTCCCCGTGGTGTTGCCGGAGAAGTTCAACGAGTAGTCTCCGTTCGGGGCTATGGCGAGAATTCCCATATTCCCGGAGTCTATGTCCAGCAAATCGCTGATGCGGATTGTCTCGGAATTTCCAACCGGAGCGCTGATGTCCCCTTCGATGTTTATTTGCTTGTCGAAATCTTTGGTCAGGTCATAGTCCTCGTTGACGCAGCAACAGAATAGGGCTGACGCTCCGGCGGCTGACATTGCCAGCAACGCTGTTTTGGTAGAGAAAGACATAACAATATACTGTTTTCGTGAACTCCAAAGTTACATAAAAACCGGCGTTTTCAGTCAGGTTGAATGAAAAATAGTAAGCATCTCCGCGTTGACGTTGCTGGATCATAAAGAACGCAAGGTCGATAGCCTGCTCCGTGGTACTGGGTTATCGTCTCGAGAAAAGGGAAGGATAAATAAAAATGAACAACACGATGTGACGAAAAAATACTTATATTTGACGTGTTGCCTTCGGGCGGCATTACATATTTAGATGAAAGTGTAAAGCTTTTGTCCTTGAACGGAAATCTGACAGTTTCAACGACCCAAGGAAGAGCATACACTCATCACTCGATTGATTGTACGCACGTTACCTCGTGCCCAATCATAGGGTGTGGGGTATTGTTTATTCAGGGTCACGGCTTTGTCAGAGCCTCCGTTCGGGATGAACTTTCGCCCCACACTTTCTTTGTTTTTGTAAACTATGACTTCCGGATGGGGCGAGGAATGTGGTCTCAAAAAGAAAATAGTTATGAGTGACAAATCAATGGCTCAAATCTGTGTCCCATTCATAACAGCAGTAGCTGTTATTGTAGTATTCTATGTGCTAGGGTTTATTCTCAACGTGATTCTAGATTTAATTTTCAATATAGGAGAAGTTTCTGACTTCTTTTATTTGTTCGGAGACTATAATTCTGCAGCGGGAACAGCAGGTTGGGTAGTAGCCGGAATACTTTGGGTTATTTCCACTGTGATTTTCGAATTATATACTAGTCAAGACTAAATGTGATGAAAGAATAATGCGCACTATTAAAAAACATTAGGTTTTGGCTATGCATTGTATAGATGAATTTAAGGTGAAGCAGATAAGTGAGAACCTTATGCTTGAGATTCAGACATTAGTGAGGAAAGCTTTTAAGGAGGGGTATGATAGCGGATATAATCATTCTCGACAGTTACTTATTGAAAATATCGTGTTTTACGATTTGGGGCTACAGAGTGGAACTTTATGGTCAGCTCCTGTGACAATAAAACACCAATATTCCTACGTGACCTATGATTTGAAAAGCTATGACTCGGTTCGAGAACTTGGCTTGCCATCAGTTGAGGATTTTGAGGAATTATTGGAAAATTGTTCAGTTGCTACGGTTGAGAATATAGTTTCTAAGGATGTGGAAATTATAGGACCTGGTGGAGCCAGACTGAGCATTGGAACAAAAGACTATCTCAATAATGAAAGTAATCCGAATTCGATTTTATGCCGTAGACAAGGAGAACAGGTTGAACCTATGACAAATCAATTTTGGCTTAGGTCGGACTGCGAGAATAATAAGGCTAAGACCTGTCTCGTGGATTTTGATAAGAAATCGATTTCGATATCATCTCATTTTACGGGCTTCAAATTACCATATATGTTGGTAAAGAAACCTCAATAACTTTTTAAAAGACTGAACGCTCTGACTGGGAATAGTATATTAAACATAATTTTATTTCATCAATACTTCGTTAAAAATTTAATAATTATATAATTTTCAAATACTTACAACAACAATAGCCCGTATCGGAGCGCCTTGCGGCACC
>CAVKAQ010000039.1:0-21053 GCA_963654225.1 Butyricicoccaceae bacterium
CAAAGTTCTTATTTTTTAACTTAAGCACCTGTATTAATTTGCGGGAGTATTATAATATAATTATCTCTTTCCTTGCGGCAAAATCCGTTATTGACGGGAATATGACCCTTGGAATGATGACAGCTCTGACTTATATTATCGGTCAATTAAACGCCCCAATAAGCCAGTTCATTTCATTTGTACGCGAATATCAAGATGCTAACATCTCAATGGAACGTCTAGGAGAGATACATAATCGTGATGATGAGGAATCTGCCGAGAAAGAGAAAATACAAGATATTCCGGAAAATGTAGACATTGAATTCAAGAATGTGTTTTTCCAATATAACGGGCCTCATTCACCCAAAGTCCTGGATGGAATATCATTTAAGGTGCAGCATGGTAAAGTGACAGCAATCGTAGGAACTTCTGGAAGCGGAAAGACAACGATACTCAAGATGATGCTGGGATTTTATACACCTACTGAAGGAACAATAACTCTTGGAGGATGCGAGATGAAGACCTATAGTGAAAGTTCTTGGAGAAAACAATGTGGCTGTGTCATGCAAGAAGGCTATGTGTTTAGTAGTACAATTGCAGAAAATATAGGTCTATGTGACGAAACAGCTGACATAAGACGAGTTAGACAAGCTGCAGAAGTCGCGAACATCAAGGAATGGGTAGAAAGTCTCCCTCTGGGATATAACACAAAGATTGGCGCGGATGGACATGGGCTTAGTACAGGACAGAAGCAGCGGATTTTGATTGCCAGGGCCGCGTACAAGAACTCTCCATATCTCTTTTTCGACGAAGCAACAAATTCGCTGGACGCAAACAATGAAAAAGTAATTATGGAAAATATGAACCGACTGTTTGAGGGCAAGACAGTCGTTGTTGTTGCACATCGGCTTAGCACCGTTAGAAATGCTGACAAGATTATCGTTGTCGACAATGGACACATAATTGAAGAAGGAACGCATTCAGAACTTACATCAAGGAAAGGGTACTATTATGAATTGGTTCGTAACCAGTTGGAACTAGGAAAATAATATGGATAAAAACAAAACAGAAACTATACGGAAAGAGTCTTATTCAACTTTCCACTGTGAAGAGGTACAGGAGATAATGGGTCGGAAACCTGCGTGGATACTACGTTGGGGTATAACTATAATAGTCTTGATTGCCACTGCAATTATACTCGGGAGTTATTACATCAAATATCCAGATACCATCACAGCCTCTATAACGCTGACATCCAATAATCCTCCCTCTGACCTAGCTGCAAGAGTGTCCGGAATCCTAGATTCCGTCTTTGTGAAAAATGGAGAAAAGGTGCTCAGAGGACAAATGATAGCTCTAATCGCCAGTACCGCACGGTTGGAGGATATAGAATTTGTCGAAGAACTTCTAAGGGGAAACGAAAGTTGCTCTTGGAATAATCTAAATGGTGAAAATTCACTGAATAGGTTTTCAGCATTTCAACTCGGAGACCTTCAACAAGACTGGATCGAATACATTGCCGCTTGTTCTGAATATCAGGATTACATAAAATTCAATCAGATTGGACAAAAGAAGAGACTTATCGCAGAACAAATTAAAAATGCAGAAGAGTATTACAACAGACTTGAGATCCAGCGAAAGACATTGGTGGAGAGTCTTTCATATGAGAGAAAAGAAGTTGAAAGAGACTCAGTTCTCGCAATGCACAAGATGATATCACAATCTGAATATGAAAGCACTATAAAAACTTTCATTTCTAAGAAGCATTCTCTTGCAGGTTTCGACGCCTCAATGGTAAATGCTCGCCTAAATTGCATCAAGCTTGAACAACAAAGTATAGAACTTGACATACAAAAGACATCGGAGGTAACTGAATACAACCGGGAAATCATACAATGCCGAGATAATCTGCTAGGGAAGATTTCACTATGGAAAGAACAGTTTACTGTAATTGCACCATACGAAGGTAAAGTCTCTTTTCAGAATGTTTGGGGCAAAGGTCAGAGGGTATCCGAAGGTGAAATTATATCCAGCATCAAACCTGATAGTGTAGTTACTATCATGGGGAGACTTAAGGTTCCGTCATCAGGATTCGGCAAGGTCAAAATAGGACAAGACGTAAACATCAAGTTATATGGATTTCCCTATCTGGAATTCGGAATAATTAAGGGACGAATTAAATCTATATCATCAGTTCCAGAGAGGACTTCAAGTGGTTTATACTATACGGTTGATGTTATATTGTCAAATGGTCTCCTCAGCACATATAATAAAGTCCTTCCATTTGTTCAGGACATGGACGGGACAGCTGAGATCATCACAAAAGATATGAGGTTCATCGAACAATTTATCATGCCAATACGCTCACTATTTGTAAACAATTGATAATAAACACACTGCAAGAACGACAGTTCCTACTGATTGTATATCTCAAACGTAAGCTTCCAATAAGCAATCCGGTGCAGAAATCGTAATGATTCCTGCACCGGATTTTATTTACAGCCGAATCGCTATTCTGCGTCCCGGGCCTCTTTTATCACATTCTCCGGGATGACAGCCTTCTTGAAGACAGACACCTCCGAAGGAGTGGACACTGTGGCAAGAGTCAAAGTCCCTTCTGAAAAAGTCACGTTGTAGTCTCCTGTCCAATTTTCTCCGCTCGCATAGATTCCGCTCAGGACACCGCCGCTCAGCGACCAAGTCCCGGTGAATTTCTCATAATAGAGCTGCGCGTCACTGGTTTTCTGATAGATGACGAACGTGCCGTCGTTTGCGAACGACAAATAGACATCCACAGTCTGGCTGCCGACTACCGCAGACTTGGTAGTGACTGAAGTAATGTTCCAGTCCCCTACCAGTTTATTCTGCTTATCCGCCTTCTTGCTGCATGATGTCATCGCCAATGCAGTCACAAGACTGACTGCGACATATTTCAGAACGTTTCTCATTTTCTCTTGATTTCAGTTGTAGAATCTTTGGTAATCTGCGGGTTTGCAGACGTGCTCAGGTAGATGCAACCGAGTCTCGGGCAATCCTTGGCCTCCAGCACTTGGAGTGACGTTGCCGGGCTCAAGTCAAGGGACTGAAGTTTCGCGCAGCTGTTGCAGGCGAATGAAACAAGTCCGGTCCATTTATCTGTCCAAGTCACATCGCTTTCCATCTGGACGAAATCATTGTCGCTTACGTCAATAGAAATGAGCGAAGTGAATGTGAACGGACGGACGAACGAGTTGGTGTCTTCCGTCAGCTTGTTGTGACTTACATTGAGGTCCGCTATTGCACTGCAATACTCGAGATTACAGGTCGTAAGCTCGTTGTAAGACAGATTCACATTCTTGAGAGACTTGGCGTATGAGCACTGGAAAGATGTCAGCTTGTTGTGTGAAGCATCTATCGACTCAAGAGTCGAAGACAAGTCCATGCCCGTGAATCCGGTGCAAGATGCCAGACTGTTGTAAGATATGTTCATCGTCTTGAGCACCTTCACTCCTGAGAGAGACAATTCAGTCAGACTGTTGTGCGACAAATCCAATTCCTCGAGCGTGCCCGCGAATGGTCCCAAATCAATCGACTCAAGCGCATTGTTCGACAAGTCAAGCTTCTGTATATGCCTGAAGTACACAAAGTTGGAGAATGACGTAAGGTTCTTGCCCGAATATGTTATCTCCGTAACCTTTTCCGCCTCGCTACCCGAAATCTTGCCGTCACCGTCAGTGTCGTATTTTTTAACGACATAGCTGCGGAGTCCGCTGTCAGTAATGGATGCCGAACAGTCCTCGGGATAGTCGATTGACACGGTCGTTATTATACTGGAACTGATGCCGTTGCATTTTGCTTTGATATCATCCCACTGTCCCTCGAACATTGTCACCTTTGCAAGTCCAGACAGCATAGCTGAAATTGATTTCAAGTGCAGATTCTTGCTCACGTCAATCGCCGTTATCTTCTTGCAGAAATCCATTGTAAGGGTCTCGAGCAGAGGACATTTGGCGAGGTCCAGGCTTGCGATTGCAGAACTGCTTATCGACAGGCTCTTGAGCGCGGTCACTTTGGACAGGTCCAATGATGTGAGCTTGCTTGACTCGGAAAGAGAAAGGCTCTCTATCACGGAGTTTTCCGGCAAAGTGACAGACGTAAGCGTGCTGCAGCCTGCATTGAGAACTTTCAATGCCGGGCACATGCTTACATCCAACTTCTGAATTGCACTTGAATACACTGTAAGAGTCTCTAACTTAGTGCAGTCCTTGAGATCCAGACTTGTAAGGCCGCTTGCATATCCGGTAAAGGTCACAAGTGACGTGCACCCCTCAAGATTGACGGTTGTAAGCGCCTTGTCGAAAGGCACATATACCGCAGTCAGACTCGAACATCCGCTGAGATTCACACTCTCAAGGTATGTATTGCTGGACAGATCCAGATATGTGAGAGCAGTGTTGCCGCTCAGGTCAATTGAAGTGAACTCATTGTTAGGCAGCACGATTCTCTCGAGACCGGTGAAATACTCAAGACCTTCGAGACTCATAATCGGAAGATCTGAGTCTCCGGACACTTTGTATTCCAGGGATTTGACAGCAGCGGCCTCCGCAAGGGAGATTTTCCCGTCACCGTCAGCGTCAGCGGCAGCAAGCAACAATGCCTTAAGAGTATTGTCCTTGATGTATGCGCTGACATCCTTGCCGGATTGTGTGATGACAAGCATGGCTGTCTTGGTGTTGCAGGTAAAGGTGAATGTAGCCTCGCGGGAGTTTGAATCATCGTTCTTCTCCACGGCAAAAGTCACCTTGTCACCAGTTTTTCCTGCCTCCGCAGACGACTTGACCCAACTTTCTCCGCCGGACAAAGTCCAGTCGCGGTCGCTGGTCACGATTATCTCCAGACTGCTTTCCCCGCACTCAACCTCAACCGCATTCTCAGAAAGCGCGATCTCCTCCCCTGCCGCAAGCTGACGGAGTTTCACCGTAACTGACTGAGCCCCTGGATAAGAGAATTTCAATTCTGCCGAACGTTCGTCACCGGGATTGGTCTCCACGCTCAAAGTAACATCAGAAACATTTACCTGAATGTCGGAAATCCATTTTTCGGATGCCGTAACGGTCAGCTTGCCATCGTCGGTCGGATTCTCCACAGAATACGAAACGGTGCAAGTACCGCCTTCATTGACCACGGACAATCCCGCCTCAGGAGCAGTAACAGTAATTACAGGGTCCTTAGGCGTCTTTTTCTGCTCCGGCTCGGACTTGCCACAAGCTGACAAGCCCAGAACCGCAGTCAAAAACAATGCTGAAAAAAATCTGTTGATATTCATATCATTAAAGACTTCTTCTAACTTTTCTTATTGCAGACAAACTCTTCTTCGCCTTTGCGGGCACTTTGAAGACATTGTCGGTGATATCTACAGGAGCTTTGTCCACGGTCTTAGGTATGCAATATACTGAAGTTGTGGATGTTCCTGTTCCTCCGTCGTAAGGATTTGACCAGAAGTCATAAGGCTCGATGGTGTCTTCCTTGGTCGGAGTGAACTCCATATAATGCCATTTGCCGTAATTTCCGTCAGCGCCTTCAGCCACATAAGAGAAACTCCACTTGTAGTTATACCACGGACGGCAAGTCTGCTGATATTCATCGATACAGTTTGCAGGAGCCGAGTCATTCCTGATCAATGCCATAAGGTGATCGATACCCATCTCGTAATTCGAGATTGGAGCCCATACACCTCCGTACCAATGCAATGCAGAAGAGTTCGGAGTGTATTTGGTGAGCATTATGCAGGCATCTTTCAGATCCTCCGCATCCCACTTTTCAGGGAACTTGGCTGCGAGCTCATTACCGTCGAAGAAGCAGTATTCAACTGAAACCTCAGCATCGCTCTTCTCGAACGGAATTGCAGGAGACTTGACCTTTGTCTCGAAGAAATCTGTAGTGTTGGAACCTGAATAACCGAATACGAGCATAGTGTATTCAGTATCAGACTGCCAGTACTCCTGGATGGTCTGTTTGCCTCTCTTTCTCTTGTACAGGATTTCGTCCTCATAGTACTCCTCGATATCCGCCATAAGCAGATTTGCGTTGTATGTACCGTCAGGATTCTTGTAGAGTTCCGCATCAGCGGTAGTCATCAGGAACGGAAGATAGTACTCGTCATTCTTGCTAGGAGTGAACTCGAATGTACCGAAGTTCCAGGCCGATTTCACGAGCTTGGTCTCGATGGTCATATCGGACTTCACTGCAGGCTCGGTTGTAACGTCAAGTCTGTCGATGGCTGTGGTGATGGTGCCGTTGTCAACACCGAACACATAAATCTGGTAATTGTGCTCAGGAAGGAAGTTCCAGGACAGGTCCACATTGCCCCATACCTCTTTCGTGCCGGTATAGGTCAGTGCATCCCAGTTGTTCTTGTCGGCATCGTAGTAGCTGCCGTCCTCGATTCTGCTGTTCTCCATATTCACGATTCGTTGAGCCATCTGACGGTCATTATAGCCCTGGCATTTGCTTTCCTCTACGAATGCCACATAGTACCTTGTGTCATCCTTGGTAGGCACAACGCGGATCTTGATGTCCTCAGGCTTCTTCTGAAGCAGAGTAAGAGTGAATCGGCAGTCGTCCAGAACAGGCTCGGACTCAGTGACGAAGCTAGTCACTTCCTGCGGCTTTGTCGTAGGAGATCCGGCATAGTCCATACCCCAGGCGACGATATAGTATTTCGTACCTGACCAGAGATCTGTAGGAGCGTCGCTTGAAGCTCCGGTATGGATGAATGACGTGATAGGATAACCCCAGGTCTCCACATTTGACTTGATGTTGCTGATCATATTGGACATAATCTCCTCGAGAGAATACTTCGAGTAATCCATCTCGGAAATATAGGTCCAGAAGTAATAGTCGCTGTTGTTGGACGGGGTGATCGTAATGCTTGCGCTATTCTTGGTTATGTCAGTGACGCTTGCCTCGAATGTAATGTCGGAAGTCTCGATGATTGAAGTCGAGAACTCTGCCATCGTAAAGTCAGTCAAGCGTTTGCCGTCAAGGCTCAAGCCATAGCAATATGCGATGTAATCGGTGTCATACGTCAGGTCTGTATAGTCCATCTCTGTCTCCTGACCGTCCATAGTGTAGAACATCGGAGCGCGCTTGAGACAGTCCTCCAGCGAAATGCCGTTGCTTTCAGCCAACTCCTTAACATACTCTACGTCACCCTGGTACAGTTCGTCAAGACCATCCTTGTCCAAAAGATATTTGGATACGGCAGACTTGTCCATAACGAAGAAAATGTAGTTTCCGCTGTACTCGAGAGGAGTATATTTGATATGGCATCCGTAAGGAGTGATGTCTGACACCTCAATTTTGAATACTCCGTCGAAAACTGAACCCTGATTGATGTTGACTGTAACATCTTCAGCTCCCGGATATGACAGACGCATTGACGCGGAGCGCGCCTTGTCGGCATTCTGCTCTGCGGAGAACACGACCTTGCCGGTCTCCACACTGATGTCATATATCCATTCAGCCTCAGTTGTCGCAGTGAGCTGTTTGGAAGAAGAACCGTTCTGAATTGAGAACGGAAGTTCATATTCACCGGCATCCTTGCTGATTTCCAAAGCTACAGCCTTGATGACCGGAGTAGAAGATTCCTGACTGCAGCCCACCATAAGAAGGGTCGCAGCCAGAAGTCCTGAAAACAATGATTTAATTTTCATAATTATTTGTTAAAATGCGTGTATTGCACGAGCATAGTTCGTGTAATAAGTAATCTCGTCTGATGCGGGGTCACTTACAGCGCCGTTGCTGTATTTGAAATATCTGGCGTTAACACCTGAATCATCACTGTACCAAGTGGTTGAAGTCCAATATTTGCGACCTTCTGTAAGGAGTGTTCCGCCTATCTTGGAAAGTCCTTCGTTGATGGCAGTGAAGTTTGCGAGAACTTGCTGCAGCTGAGTCTGAGCAGGAAGGAACCAACCGGCATTTCCGCAATATACAGCCCAGTTTGCTGCAGGACAAGAAGAGAGCATCTCCAGATATGTGGAAATCTTTTCGCAGTTAGCCTTTCCGTCAGTCTCGCTTGTAGGCCAATATGTTCCATATTGCCCTGTTGTAGCCCATTTTACCTCATCACTTTCAAGTGAAGAAATCACATATCCGTGTTCGCCGGTCTCGTCGATGTAGGCAACCACGCCGTCACCGTTGTCAAGTTTCATCTGGTCACCGATCTTGTATGAGCTTTCGCTCGGAGTATCAGGATCAGTGCTTGACTCCTTGAGGCTTACATTGAAGGAAGCTCTTGCGATGGCGCTTATTGTAGAAGCCTTTTCTGTCTTGACAGCCTTCTCGGCATCCCAATCCCAGTAAGCCACCTGAACATTCTTGGTGTCGGTGTTCTGAGTTGATGACCAATAGTAGTATCCCTTTATGAGTTGTGAACCCTTATATTTATCAAGACTCGCATTAAGAACCGTGATATTGTTGAGAATCTCACACATCTCGTCAACTGCAGGCATATACCAGCCGGCACCCTTGTCGTTGCACCATTTCTGTGCAGGGAAGTATGTGATTGAACTGTAAGGGTTGTTCAGAATCGTGTTCATATTGGCAAGACCGTCAGTCTCGCTGTCAGCCCAAGAGTTTGCCGAGCTGTATTCAGCCCACTGCACATAAGCCTTCTGATCGAGGGCAAGCACCTTCACATAGCTTGTGTCGCAGTGCCATACGATACCTACAACACCCTGTCTCTCATAGTATTCACCGATTTCGTAGCTTTCCTTGAGAGCAGGACAGCCTCTCTGAAGCACTACAACTGAGATTTCATCTCCTGCAGCACCTTTGACTGTGATATTTGCAGTTCTTGCGTCAGCGCCGGTGTTGAGCGCATAAGAGAATTTGAGAGTCTCCGTGTGAGCGGCCTTGGTCTCGACGAACTGCAGCCATTCCGCATCGCTTGACACCTCATAGTTCATATTTGTGCTGAGAGGAATCTCGAGAACGCCTGAAGCATCTGAAACCTCATAGCTGAGAGTCGCGATGGAAAGAACGCCTTTCTCGAATTTGATTGCCTGGTCAGCGACTTTGCTTGTAGTGTTGTTGATAGCCTCAACGATTACAAGACCACCGTCCGGGTTGGCAGGAACGCTTACAGACACCTCTGCAGCAGTCTCGTCAACAGTTGCAGACCATCCTTCAGACGCATATTTTACATATACGACAACTTCTTCGCCGTCTTTTGCGCCTTTGACAGTGTAGCTCACTTTAGCTGTGCTGTTGGCAGAAACGCCTACTGACGTGCTCTGGCAGACAAGTCTAAAGCCACCGAGAAGTGAAACGGTGAATGATTCGCCGCTTGTAAGTGTGAATGTGACTTCATCCTCGCCTACATCGACTTTCTTGAAGAATGAATCTCCGTCATCACCTTTGGCTGCGCTGAGAGTTGTCCAATACTCGTCGCCAGGCCATTTGATGCACCAGTATCCTGAAACAATCTTGATTTCTGGAGTTTTACCGTCCTGTCCGTTCACTCTGACTTTAGGATCGGTATATTCTCCGTCAACTGTCCAGTAATAATTATTGTCGCTTTCGTCAAGTTTGACGCCTACGACAGGAGTTTTTCCGTCAGCTCCGTCTTTTCCATCGACACCGTCTTCACCGTCAGCGCCGTCGTGGATTGTGTAAGTCTTGTCATTGCTGAGAACAAGAGTATAGTAGTTGACGCCGTCCTTTGTCTCGGTCTTTACATCCTTGATGTATCCGCCGTCCTTGATTGTATTCACCAAGGCGGTAATGGACTCCATCTGGCTGTTGAGTGAAGAAACGACTTCTTCAAGTGAAGTGACTCTCGAATCGAGATTGTCAACTCTGTCCTCAAGCTCATCTACTCTTGAGCAACCTGTCACGGCAAGTACGCCGGCACAGAAGAATGCGAGTAACTTTTTCATAATGAATAATATTTAATTTGTTAAGTTGAATTTATCTGTCTATCATAACCGGCGGAGCGAGCGGAACAAACTGCTCCACGTAGTTCGCCGTGCTTACGGTGTTGTCGCTCTTGACCTTGTCATTTGCATAGAAGTCGCTGAGCGTGAACGTCTTGTCGCAGGCTTTGAATATTCTGCGGACAATGGCCTCGCGCGAAGGAGCGTTGTAGTACATTCTGTTGTCCTCCATACAGCTTATCCTTTCCGGTCTCCATACGCCCTTGGAATACAGCATTGCGCCCTCGTAGAATCCTACGGCGTCATATCCGGTACGTCCGATGAAGTGTCCCCAATGGGCAGTGCTCTTGTCATTTGTGAAAGAGACATTGTATGCGAAGTAAGGATCGTATGTTCTCCACTCTTCAACCAAAGCCTTTTGAGCTGCCGGGATAGTTACATCGCTGTAGCGATACTCGTCCTTGAGTCGGCCGAATCCGTGTCCACCACCCTCGTGAACTATGATATTCTTGAATGTAGAGCCTACAGGGCAGATAGCAACTGACCTTCCGGTCCTCTCCATCCAGCAGGTTCCGGCATAGACATTGAGATTCACGAGCATCAGAATCGTGGTGTTCTGCAACTCAGTATCTGTCACTCCGGAAATCTTCTTGGCGTATGTGTAGGCCTTGTCCGTGTCGCAGGACACCTCAGTGCTGTTGCCTCCGACAAGGGTCGTATTGAACGCCGTGTTCCTTGTCTGCGCCCCGCAATCGACCATATCTTTCTGCACAGTAGCACCGCTCTCCTGTGAATATACTGCCATTACGGAGATTCTGAAGTAGTTGCGGTATGTCGCGAACGGTTCTATGCCGAAGAATGCGCTGACCGCAGTCTCCACGTCTTTGTCGAACTTGCCTCCGTCGGTGTAGTCGTCCTTGGTGTAACCGTCACCCATAATGATGAGGTGGACAGGCTTTGACGCACCGGCTGACTCTGTCTGGTATCTGTAGATTTCGCCGTCGACATAAGCCCCGCCGTCACCTGTGATGAATGTCCTGGTGACACTCTCAGCCTCACCTCCGAAGTCATCAAGAGCCTTCACTTTCCATACATACTTCGTATTCTTCTCAAGAAGGTCAGAAGGCTTGCAGGAAGTAGTCTCTGAACTATATGAAGACCAAGTCTTACCGTTGTCGCGTGAAAGCATCAGACTGTACGTCACGACGTCTCCGTCCGGATCAGTTGCGGCCTTCCAGGTGAATGTGCCGTTGATCTTTGCGTCAGCTACGCCATCCTCAGGACTGAGAAGTTCAGGCGCTGACGGATTGTTGTTAGGCAACTGCTGGCTTACGGCAATCATCGAGAACGTGCTGCCATAATTGACTGTAAGGAACTGCTTTGTACGCGGTGTCCTGTCAGTGAATGGAGCCGGAGTGAATGTAACCTCGGTCTCTCCCGCAGAACCCTTCTCAGGACTCACAGTGCACCAGGATGCAGCAGAAGGTACTGTAAATTCCCAGTCATATTTTGAAAGGATTGTCACCGTAACAGGAGTGCAGTTCTCATCCATCACCACATTGTAGGAACTTGCGGAGAAGTCTATACCCTCCTGAGTTATTGATATTTCACACAATTCACCGCCGCCGCTCACCTTGACGACTCCGGTTCTCTCAAGTCCGCTGTTCAGCTGAGCCGTAATGGACAATGTCGCACTGCCCTTCCCGCTTGACGGAGAGCAGACAATCCAGTCGCAGTCAGGATTTGCTGCCCATTCGCAGTTGGCAGTAATGTTCACGGTCTGCTTCTGCTCGGCAGACGTGAACACGAGGCTGCCCGCAGATGACTTTATACTATTGCCTTCTTTCTTGCAGGACGCGCAGAATGCGACCAGCAGAACCGGCAATATGAATTTCAGTGACTTGATCATTGTTCTATATAAGTAAATGTTGTACCGTCTTTCACTTCGTCATAGGTTGACAGGTAAGTATAGTAATTGTCAGCCGAATGTACGGAGTAGTCGAATGCGGTGGTGCTTGTCATCACGCCGTTCTCATCGAAGGAGACGACGATAGGAGAAGAGCCTTTGCCGCTACCCCAGAACATCAGGTACTTGCTCTCGTCCTTCCCATAGTGGTAGAACGCAAGGCCGAACGCATTGCTGGAGTTCAGGACTCCCCTATAATACCAGGAGCCGTCGAAAGTTACGGTTTTGCTTTCATAATCCACAACGCCCTTGAGAACCGGCATAATATCTCCGCTGGCGCCGATGAGATCACGTCCGAGGTTGAACCAGTCTGCTGACATCGTGACCACGGAAGCCGTGCTGCGGGTGAATGTGACCGTGAATGTGTTTTTCTCGGCCTGCAGCTCGTACGCGCCACATTTCAGGTCCATTACGCTGTACTTGAATTCATCCTCGTCCAGTTCGAAAGCGGAGTTGACATTTCCCCATTCGTCATAGACAGCGCCTCTGTCAAGTTTGACATCGAAAATGGCTTTAGGTGCGTGAGGCAATTTTATCTTCACTGTCCTCTTGTCATCTTCCACGTCATAATCGGCATAAGCATATTCCTTTCCGGAATTGTCCTTATACACGACGCTGACAGTATTTTGGAGATATGTATTCTTGTAAATGTCGAATGGGAACACTATTTCAAGCGAAGCTTCTTCGCTATCCCACTTCGTCCCCGTTGCATCCTGAAAATAACTTTCATCCACGGCAAAATCCACGGTAGCATCATCCCAACCGAGATTCTTGTAGGTATTTGTCTCGGTATCGAATGATGAATTGACGCCATATCCTTTGTTTCCGCTCAAATCCAGGAAGAGTCCCTGAGGGAAGCTAACAAGATAACCGGCACCGTTTGCAGGCTTAGGGCATACTATCGTTGCCACGTTTCCGTCCACGCTGATGTTTTCGAGCGGAAGGTCCTGCTTAGGAGTAACTTCCATCGTACCCCACTTGACATACTGGATGGTAGCGTAGCTCTCGGTGTTGAGAACTATGTCCTCGGAATACTCAAGTATAAGGGTATTGCCTGATACTGAAGACTTTGTAACTGTAGGTATCTCAGTATCGCTGACCTTGATGTCTTTCTCGGCAAGATAACTGAGAAGACCGGTGTCAGAAATTGCGGCCGCATAGACCTTGTATTCGTGGTTCGGCTCGCACTCGAACTCGACTCTTTTCTTCACCTGATCGACTGCATTGAACACTCCGCTCTGGAGCGCTGTTCCGATTTTGTCCATCACGATGTCCTGAGTCGCAGGAACAAGCGTGCTGCTGCCGTCCAGAATCACATAACCGAACTGTGCGGTATTGTTGTCGGCCGTGAGGGTGAATGTCATCAGGTAGTTGACGGCATTGTTCTGCTCAATCGTAATGACCGGCTTCTCCTTCCCCGCATTCTGCTTGCTCAGTTCATCTTCCGAGCAAGAAATCGCGACAAGAGAAAGCAACAATGATATTGACAATAATTTATATGTTTTCATCGCTATTCTACTTATTTCTGGTCAATACTATATCCGTGAATATCATCCAGACCGTGTCGGTATATTCTCCATCGGTGGTGAATATGGCCGCAGTAAGTCCGTAGCCTCCGGACTGGAACGTAATCGTGTTCATATCTGAGCTCCAGGAGCCTTCCAGAGGTGTCTGCAGGCTGATTGAATTGCCCGGCAGAATCGTACAGCATCTGATAATCACGTCGTAGGAGATGTCAGAGAACTGGAACACATTGGCCATCACCTTGTTGGTCTGCACATACAGAGCGTGCGCGTCCTCGTCGAAATCCATATACCATACCGGCTGCTTAGGAGGATTGCTTGTCGAGAACTCTCTCTGATATGAACCGAAGCCCCAGCATACGAGCACGCGGCCTTCGTTGTTGTTGATGTCGGACTCTGTGAAACCGCCACTGATGTTTACAGGGAATGTCACCTTGGCTCCGCTGTAATCCGTTGCCGAGGCAGTCCAGTCGCCCATAAGCTTGTCGTAAGGGTTGTTGTCGTTGTCCCTTATCTCGAAGACAGTCTTTGCAGTAGAAATCTTAGCGCCCTTGACATTAGTAATGGTCAGCTCCACCTGTCTGGTCTCATTGATCACGTCGTTGTCCTTGACAGTGAACTCAAGATAAACGGGAGCAATGTCTTTTCCCTTGATTTTGAGCCCTTTGGACTGCGTGAAATGTATTACGTCATTCACTTCCACCTGCTCGGAGGAAACAATCTTCGCCTCTACGTCGAACGTCACAGGATAAGTCTCAGCCTCTCCGGTCACGTCTATCTGAATCTTGCTCAGCCCGGCTCCCTCCTTGAACTTGTAGGTATCCTGAGCGAATCCGATGGTTATGTCTCCAGCTCCTTTCTTCTCTTCGGAGCAGGAAACCATCGTTGCCACCGCCGCAAACAGAGCGGCAATTGCTGATATATGTCTTAATTTGTTCATTTTGTCCGTTATAAGCTGTTTGTATAAGCTGGGTTCTGCTTCATCTGAGGATTTGCCTCCATCTCGGCAGTAGGTATAGGCCACAGGAAGAATGGATCGTCTGCCGGCCTGTTCGCATTGACATAATTGTCACCGGGCATAAGCATAGACGGATCCTGTCCTGCAGAACGCTTGAATCCGATGTGCCATCTCTTGATGTCGCTTAGTCTCTGGCCCTCGCAGAAGAGCTCTCTCACCCTCTCGTCACGGATTGCATTGGTCAGGGAAGCACCTGAATAATCCACATCTTTCCAACCGCTTATTCTTCTGGATTTCAATCCATTGAGATAATATGAAGCGACAGTTTCCTGTCCAGGCTTGTTCGCGGCGGCCTCAGCTGCGATAAGGTACATCTCAGGCAGTCTGAACACCTTAGGCATATTCACATAGTTAGTGACGCTGCTGTAAAGTTTCGGGTTGCCCGGATATTTGACCATCAATGTAAGACGACCTGAAACCGGTGTCGTAATGTCTCTTGTGCTGAACCAGCTTGAGTACCTGATGTCGTTTGACTTGTCGTACAAATCAAGCACCCAGTCTTCAGGGACATACTGAGGATTATCCTCGCCCACTACGCCGGACCTGTTGTAGATGAAATAGCGGAATGAGTTTCCTATATCGTCAGGACCTGTCATAGCCACCTGCCAGATGGTCTCGGTAAGATTGTCGTTCTTCCATCCGTCAGCGAACTTCGCGGCGTCCGTGCAAATAGTGTATGTACCGGCGTCAATCAGTGATTTCGCAGAAATCAACGCGGTGTCATAATCGTGCATTATCAGAGCTACTCTTGCCTTGAGCGCGGTAACCACGTCCTTAGTGACATAGTTGGAATTCTGCGAACCCTCTGTCTGCACATATTCCTCTGCTGTCGCGATGTCGGCAACAATCTGAGCATAAGTGGTTTCCAGTGAAGGACGCGCAGGATATTTCTTGGAATCTCCTGTAGGCTCATATTTGGTAACCACCGGCACGCCCATTTTCTCGTCACTTGTAGAAGGGTCATAATCCTCGCAATAGAATTGAGCGAGAAGGAGATACAGATGAGCCCTGATATATGCGGCCTCGCCGAGTATCTCTTTCACCTTAGCCTCATCATCTGCGGAAAGGGTGCCTTTGGAAAGCAGTTTCTGAGTGCCCTCGATAAGGAAATTGGCATTTCCGATATATCCGTAAAGTCCGTACCAGACACTGTTTGAAGTGCTTTCGCCGGCCGTAACCGTGTAACTGTAATAATCGCCGCTATAGTTTCCGAAATTCTTCACCGCGTGGAAAGAATCCGCCTGCAGCTCAGGGATATACACGAACACTCCCGTAAAGCAATATTTCATACCGGAATAGAGGCCGTTCAGGAAAGACTGGCAGTCTGCCACGCTCTCCATAGACTCATCGGTGTTGATAGCGTCGTCCGGATACTTGTTCAAGTCACACGATACCGAACATAACGTCAGTACCGCCGCAAGAACTGTTGTGAAGTATATCTTATTGATTTTCATTGTTTCTTAATAATTAGAAGGTTACCTCGATGCCACCGACAATCTGACGGGAGTTAGGATACATACCGCTTGTCGCGTTGGAGTAGCCGACCTCAGGGTCATAGCCTTCGAAATCAGTGAATGTGAGAAGATTTCTGCCGGTCACATAGACTTTCACGCCGGAAAGCACTTTGGTAGGCTCAAGAATCTTCTTTGGCAGACTGTAGCTGATTGACAGGTTCTTCAATCTCACGAATGCGGCATTGGAGAATCTGGATGTGTCGTGATAGAACGGCGTTCCGTATTTAGGGATGTCCGTCTTCTGTCCCGGATGAGTCCAGATGTTCAACATCTTAGTCTCGAAGTTACTGTTGAACAGCAAGTTCTGAGGATTCATCGTATAGTATCTCTCGTTCAGGAAGATATATCTCTTTCCGATGAACGAGAAGTCGGCATTGATTCCGAGTCCCTTCCAGGAGAAATTCGTGGAGAATCCGCCGGACCACTTCGCGTTGGTGTCCATACCGCAGAACTGCATAATCTCATCACTGTAGGTCTTGGTGAGGTTGCCATTGAGGTCATACCACATAGGGGAACCGTCCTCAGGATCGACTCCTGCACGCACCTGTGTATAAACCAGTGAAGATGAGTAACCCACCTGATATTTGAGGGAATAGTCCGGGAACGAAATCTCGTCAAGTCCCTGATAGAGTTTGGTTATCTCGTTGTCATTGTAGTTCACGTTCACGGAAGCACCCCAGTAAACGTTCTTGGTATGAATGAAATCGACATTCAATTCCATATCGACACCCCTGTTCACCATTGAAGCGACGTTGCCCCATCCGTAAGAGTGGCCTGTGGTCGCAGAATAAGGAATTTCCATAAGGAGGTCCTTGGACTGCTTGTTGTAGAACTCGAATCCGAATGAAACGCGGTCAAATACGCGACCGGAAATCCTGTAGTTGAGTGTTCCTACGGTCTCCCAAGTAAGGTCGCTGTTAGGAATCTGAGAAATCGCCCAGCCGGCATTGCCGTTGTACTTAGGGCCTGAGCCTACCAAACCGAGAGAAGCATACCACTCGCTCAAGCCGGAGTTACCCGTTGTACCGTAGCTCAAGTTCATATTCAAATCGTCGAGCCAGGAAACATCCTTGAGAAATGACTCGTTCTTGAGTTTCCACATCACTCCGACTGAATAGAATGTAGCATATCTGTGGTTCTTGCCGAATAGTGAAGAACCGTCTGTACGAACTGACGCATCCAGGAAATACTTGCCTGAGAAATCGTAGTTCATATTGAAGAAGAATGAGTTGAATGCACATTCAACCGTACCGCCGTTCCATGAGTCGATGCTTGTCGTCGAACCGATTGAGACAAGCCTGTCGTCCGTCAGTCCTGAACCTGTCATACTGAATGTCTTTTCTTTCTTGACAAATGACTCGTGACCGAGCAGGAATGTAAAGAAATGCTTTTTGGCGATGTCAGTCTTATACTCGACAGTGTTGGTGGAAGAAAGCTGGCTGTAACGTTGGAAAGCCTGCGCATTAGTGCCTCTCGCCGAAGACGGAGTATATGAAGGATAATGGATTGACTCGTTCGTGTAGTCGAATGCGTCAATTGCCTGCTGCAGACGGATATTCAGTCCCTTTATAGGAGTAAACAAGAAATATGTCTGTCCCATAAGGTTCACTGCCTGCCTGTCGTTGGTGTTCTTCTTATAGTATTCGTTCAAGTCAATGTCGTTGTTCCACGGATAGACTTCATATACGTCACCATAAGAGAATGTGCCGTCATCGTTATAGACAAGCTGATATGGAGTATAGTATGGGATACCTGTAACTGCCTGGAGAATAGGAGACTGTGCGTACCATCCGGTAACGATTGTCTGATATTTCGTGTAGCTCAGAGCCAAATTTGTCCCGAACTTGAACCATTTGGCAAGCTGAACGTCCAGATTGGTCCTGAGGGTATATCTGTCAGAACCTGAGTTAGATTTCGCAGTACCTTCCTCGCTAGAGTAACCGAATGACACATAGTAATTTGTCTTGTCGGTTGCACCTCTGAAAGAAGCATCACCCTGCACGATTGGAGCAGTCTTGTCGAAAAGATAGTCTGTCCAGTTGAAGTTGATGTTGTTGCCGAGAATGAAGTTCTTTTTTGCCTGGAATGCAGGATCTGATGAAAGTGACGGAACGCACAACTGCTCGAACTGAAGCAGCTGCTCGGAATTCATCATATCCATATTGTAGTTCGTCAACATTGAGATTCCGGCCTGCGCACGTACTGAGACAGTCGGCTTCTCGCCTTTCTGACCTTTCTTGGTTGTCACCACAATGACACCGTTGGCCGCACGTGAACCGTATATGGCGGTTGAAGACGCGTCTTTCAATATGGAAATGTTCTCGATATCCTGCGGATTCATACTTGAGAACACGTCTGAACTTACAGGCACACCGTCGAGGATGTAAAGAGGAGCGTTGCTCAAATTCAATGAAGAAACGCCTCTGAGTCTTATGCTTACGGAACTCTGCGGTTCACCGGAAGTATTGAATATTTGAAGTCCGGCAACTTTTCCCTGCAGAGCGTCACCGATATTTGATGACGGGCTTGATGCTATGTCCTTGGAAGATACGGTCGTCACTGAGCCTACGATGTTTCCGACTTTCTGGCCGGAGCCGTAGCCGACAACGATTATCTCGTCGAGGTATTCGGAATCATTTTCGAGGGTCACCATTATGTTGGTACGCCCTGCGACCTTCTCGGTGAGTGTTTTGTAACCGAGAATCGAAAAGGTCAATTTCGCGTCAGGCGGAACTGAAATGGAGAACTCTCCGTCAGCGCCTGTCGAGGTGCCCGTTCTCGTGCCTTCCACGATAACTGTTGCGCCGGCAATCGGTTCACCCGACTTGTCCGCAACTGTACCTTGGACCTTGATGTTCTGCGCAGTCGCCGTAAAGATTGTCGCAACTGCTAGAAGAACCGACATAAGGCCTTTGGCAAAAAAGGTTGAATGGTTCATTTGTTGTTTTGTTCGTAATATGTTTATAACTACTATCTATCTCTTTATCACGTTCCAAGAGCGAATCTTCTTGAATGTCATCTCTTACATCATAACCAACCGCCGTTTCCGGATACCTGAGGCCTGCTGATGACAGAAACCTTCCTTGATATTGCAGTGCCTTGAGTTTCAGCATTTATTGTCATATAACCGGAACCCGACTTGGTGCAGACTATCGTAAGTTTGTTCCCGTCGAGTTTCAGTTCGTCATTTATCCCCATCGAAGACTTTGAAGTTGCGTCCATCTCCACTGAGATATTGCTCAGCACGACAGATTCAGCACCTATAACCTTAGTAAGATCCAGCTCGGACGTGCCTATTTTTACCTGAAGCGAAGGTGTACCTTCTATATTCATCAGCAGTTTCCACGCATCCACAGCACCTGTACCCATATTGCCGACATAGTAGGAAAGTTCCATATCGCCGGAATCGTCTCTAGGTTTAGTTCCGGTAAAATAGCTGTCAATCGCATTTACGGAAGTCAACAGCATTGATACGAATTCTTCCCTTGTAAATTTCAGACCAAGTTTCTTGGCGTATGACAATCCCAATGCAGCTACACCGCTGACGTGAGGCGTCGCCATCGACGTGCCTTCCATCCAGCCGTAATCGCCAGTGTAATCCTTGCCAGGAATCGTGGACAGCACCTGGCACTTCTTATTGTAGCCTGAACGTCCGACATAAAAATCACCGCCGGGAGCGGCTATGTTGCAACCAGTGCCATAATTGGTATATCCGGCAGGCTGATATCCCGGGCCGAACGCTGTGACAGAAACGACTTCTTTCAATCCTCCCGGATAGCTGCTCATACGCTTTCCGTTATTTCCCGCAGAGAAAATGACGATATTGCCGTCTATAACATCGCTATGACAGTTTTCCTTATTGAGGAAATAAGAAATGCCTGCATATTCCGCGCTGCATCTCTTTTTGAATTCTTCGTCGGACTTGTAGTCGCCCGCATCGTAACCGAATGAGCACTGGGCAATCACTGCGCCGTTGTCTGCGGCATACATCAAGGCTCTTGCTACTGCCGCGCTGGAAGATGTGCTTCCGTCAAATATCTGACAGGACATCAGACGCACGCCGTCACCGTTTCCGGAACCGCCCGCAACGCCACAAACGCCTACTCCATTGTTATTTACGGCCGCAACTGTACCAGCAACGTGTGTTCCGTGGCCTGAATCTCCGGATTTATTCCAGGAAATCTGCGCCTTGTCAGAAGCGAAATTGTAACCGTAGATATCGTCAACATATCCGTTTCTGTCGTCATCTACGCCTGATGTTCCGTTAAGCTCCGCCTCGTTCACCCACATATTGGCAGCAAGGTCAGGATGCGTGTACATCACACCTTCATCAACGACAGCAACGATAATCGACGGATCACCGGCAGTGAGTCTCCAGGCATCCTTGACGGAAACATCCGCTCCTTCTACGGCAGTCTTGCAAATCGTAGTGCCGCCGTCGTTAATCAGATGCCACTGGTCGGAAAGGCTCGGATCGTTGAAAATCAAGTTTTCTTCCGTACCGGCCTTTGTTACGGCTGCAGGCTCGTATTGTTCAGCATAAGCAGCTTCTGTCGGGTTCTGACGAATGATTTTGTTGTACTGAATCTTGTTGACGTCATCTCTACCTGAAAAGAGTGACGCGATTGTTTCAGAAGAAATGTCTGAAGAAAATTTTGCGATGAACCAGCGCTGAAGATTACTGTCTTTACATCCCGGAAAGAGGTGCTCGAGATCTATTGTACCGAATTGAGAGACAATCTCGGAAGGAACGTCGTCTCCGTTATTGAATTCAATGAGGAGAGTTCCTTTTTCAGAGGAACTGTTGTCGTTTACAATTTTAGATGAGACTAGAATATCGTTCTGCTGAACTGAATTCTTCTCACAACCAGACAATAAAAAGATGCCTGCACACAACAATGCAAGGCAAGTCCCGTAAGCTTGTTTCATATAATAACTGTCAACCTTGAAATTTAGGCAATAAAAATATGAAACACAAGGAATTTCGCAATTTAATCATTTTAGGGACATCATAAGCGACTTTTTGAACTATCGACGAATGGAATAAAACACATAGTTGCCGCATAAGGCACTGTGTCCTCCGCTCAGAAAAAATTCGCTCCGGACATCAGTCTTATGCGGCTGATTTGCCGC
>CAVKAQ010000040.1:0-6231 GCA_963654225.1 Butyricicoccaceae bacterium
CTGAACACCTCCATACAGACCGTGAATCCATAAATTGCCCAAATTGTCGTTTATTACCGGAACGTGGGTAAATTGGATATCCGCCGATAAATAGTTTCGTACTATCAGTTCACCGTTCTTCTTCTCCAAGAGCAAAATCGACTGAGGATTTGAGCACCAATACAGATTGTCAATTCCTATCCACGAGGATAGATTCTGAATATTAGTAAGGACTTTCTTATAATGTCCGTCCGGATATACAGTATATAATATTCCATCTATTTCAGCGGCCAGGAATTCACCGCAATTCTCAAGTCTCCAAGTTATGCCGTTTAGTCCTTTAATCTTTCGTGCATTCCTATAATCGTCCACCCAGTACAACCCTTCATTTGTCCCCAAATATAGGTGGTCATTCCAAATTATTGAGCAATAGACATCTCCGATATCTCTGTCCGCGCTGTTATACACAACTGCATAATCTTGTTTATCATAGCTGGCAAGTCCTCCGTCAAGTCCAATCCAGTACTTGCCATGCAAATCTTCTGACAGGCACAATACAGTGGAATATTTCAGGCCATTTTCTGTGTTGAAATGTTCAGCAACTTGCCCTCTGCTGTCCACAATGTAAACTCCATCTATAACCGTCCCGAGCAGAAAACTTCCGTCGTCCATAATCTTTGCCGCAAACACTCTTGCATCCCTCAGTGCCACGTTCAATTCCGGAAATAGTTCAGAAGTATTCTCACCGTCAAATAGGAATATGCCGCCGTATTCTGTGACATAAACTATATTGTCGTCTATATATCGGGCCTCGACTATCCTGTCATTTACATATATGCCGGACTCCGAGAAGTTGTTATCGAAAAATGAATAAAGTTTACCGTCAACCTGTCCCAGAACATAATTGTTATGTGAGATGATATAGCCGACATTACCTTCAATAACAGCATTTAACCTATTGTCATTCTCGTGATATGAGAACACGCATTCGTGTGTCTGAATATAAAGCCCTGATTTTGTCGGAATAATTCTCCAGAAAATCTGCTTGCGGATTGAGTCCTCATTGAAATAAAGCAACTTGAATTCCAATCTTCCATATAGGTCCCGCTTCCAATATCCAAAATAATTGTCGCCACAAGCATAAAGACGACCGGTCTGAACATCCCAATATAGATCTCTTATACAAGAAAATGCCTTTAGATTGTTCCATTCCTGCCCATCCCAAATGCAGAGTTCTTCGCTCGCCGCCACATAGACAGTTCCATAATCATCAGACTCAATATCCCATACTTTCTTATTCCCCCCATATATGGTATGCGAAATATTATTGATTGGTTTGTTGAACGGAAGAGCTGTTATTCTTGATTCTGAGCAAAATGAAATCAAGAATGCCGTCATCAGAAATGCAGTAGTCGTTTTATTCATAGAAACCTGTTGGCAATAGTTCATCTCAAATTTAGCAATAATGATTGGTTATTCAAGCATGCAGGGGTAAGCACTTATGCCTATATGCTGATATTCAATGCAATACTATTCTATTTTTCGTAAAATGCAGTATAGTCCAAAAAGTTAAAAAACATCGTTGCCGTAGCCGAATCTTGTCTGTGCTGTTGGTTTTGATACCATAAATCTTCAACTTGCAGACACAAACCAACTAATAACATCTAAAAAAATGAAAAAGTATTTAACAACGCGTCTAATCTCGCTTGTTGCTTCATTTTCCATTACATTTCTGTCTTTTTCACCAGCATTCGCGCAGGGAAATAAGATTCAGATAAAAGGAACAGTTTCTGATGCAACAGGCCAACCGGTAATTGGTGCCGGAGTAGTTGTCGAGGGAACGACCTCTGGTACTGTAACTGACAGCGAAGGTAATTATACAATCTCCGTTGCACCCGGAACTACGCTGGTATTCTCTTGTCTAGGATATGAAACTAAATCCGTCAATGCCGGAAATGCCAGTGCTACTCTCAATATGATATTGGCGACAGATTCGACATTACTTGATGAAGTTGTAATGATCGGATACGGTTCCGCTAAAAAGAGCTCCCTTACCGGCGCGCTCTCGCAGGTAAGTTCCAATTCATTTAAAGACCAGAAGGTTACAAGAGTAGACCAGGCGCTTCAAGGACGTGCGTCCGGAGTTCAAGTATCGAATACTGTAGGAGCCCCTGGCGGAGACGTGAGAATCCGTATCCGTGGCGCAAATTCAGTGCTTGGCGACAACAGCCCTTTGTTCGTGATTGACGGATTCGTAGGTGCCGACTTCAACTCAATCAATCCGAACGACATAAAGTCTATGGAAGTGTTGAAGGATGCATCCTCTACAGCTATTTATGGTTCGCGTGGAGCCAACGGTGTCATTCTCATCACAACAAAGAGCGGCAGCCGTGAAGGAAAAGCGCACATTACTTATGACGGAAGCGTAAGCATGTCCAATATCATAAAGAATTACGATTTGCTAAGTGCTGCCGAATATGCTGAGACCTATAACGAACATAACAAAGCATTCGGATTGGCTCCGATATACACCGAAAGCCAGATAGCGGAATTCAGAAAGACTGGCGGTTATGATTATCTTGATGCCGTCCTTCGCACTGCGATTTCGCACCAGCACCAAATCAGCCTCGACGGCGGTAATGACAATACTCAATACCGCGTATCAGCCAATTATTTGAATCAGCAGGGCATTGTAAAAGAGTCAGACTATTCCAGATTCAATGTGCGAGCAAACGTAAATTCAAAGATTACAGACAAGTTCAACGTCAGATTCCAGATTAACGCAAGCCGTTCTAACGGCAAGAACAACAACGGCTATTCTGGAGCTTCCACAGTCATCAATCAGGCAATCGCCTGGAATCCGACTGTAGGACCTTATGAAGCTGACGGTATCACACTTAGAGTCAGCGATACCAATGGTTCGCTTAAAGCCAATCCATTGGCATTGCTCTATGATAAAGAGGACATTTCTGAAAAAACGTTCTTGACTATGCTCGGTGGCGCAAGCTATGAATTCATACCCGGGTTGGTAGCAGATGTTCAAGTCGCCGGTGATTTTCTTTTCAATACGAACAAATCCTGGACTGGCGAAACTGCGTCAATGGGCACCTCCAGCGCTTCAATAAACAACTCCCAAGCAAGGACAATCCAGACAACATCGCAACTCTCTTACAATAAGTCAATCCGCAAGCATGACATCAGCGCTGTACTCGCTGTCGAGACTCAGTCTTACAAATACAATTACCAGAACGCTCAGGCTATCGGCTTGAATTTTCCGGACCTGAAATACGAAAACTTGTCTCAGGCCGGGACACAGAAAACATCAAGTTCATATTCAATGTGGACACTGCTTTCATATATAGGACGTGTCAACTATTCGTACGACGGACGTTATCTTGCATCATTGTCAGTCAGACGCGACGGATCTTCAAAATTTGCTGAAGGAAATAAATTCTCTACATTCCCAGCTGCAGCTCTTGCTTGGAATGTAAGCAAAGAGAACTTCCTTAAAGATTCAAAAACAATCAGCAATCTTAAGATACGCGCCAGCTGGGGATTGACCGGAAGCCAGGCAATCTCGCCTTATGCCACAATGTCATCTTTTGTCAATGTAACATATCCGTTCACGTCAGGTTCTTCAAGCAGCGGGCTATCAATGGGTAATCCGTCAAATCTTGACCTGAAATGGGAAACGACTTCCCAGACAGATTTCGGTGTCGATTTGGGCTTCTTTAACGACAGGCTCACGATGGAAGCCGACTATTACATCAAGGAAACCAGAGATTTGCTTCTTAACAAATCAGTCCCGAATTATATGGGTGGAGGCAGCATCGTTTCCAATATCGGAAGCATAAGGAATTCCGGTTTTGACTTCTCTGTTACGGGCAAGATCATAGAAAAGAAGGACTGGCACTTGGAAACAACTGTCAACGTTTCTTTCCTGAAGAACAAAGTCCTTGATCTTGGCGACCAAAATACCGTATATGTGGCGTCTAACTTGACAGGCATCAATGACGGTATGTATGACTTCATATATCAGGTCGGACAGCCTCTTGGAACTATCTACGGATTGAATTACCTGGGTCCTTGGAAAGAAAGCGAAAGAGATGAAGCCGCAAAATATGGTATGGTTCCGGGCGATGCCCATTACGAAGACTTGAACGGTGACCACCAGATTGACGCTTCTGACTACAAGATTATCGGTTATGGTATGCCTAAAGTGACTATGGGTTGGAATACCAATTTCAGTTACAAAGGTTGGGCTGTAAATATGTTCTGGCAAGGCTCGTTCGGCAATGACAAATTGAATTATAACAGATGTATCAATATGATGGCATCTAGAGATGTTACTGGAGCAAGATTCAGCGAAATCAAGGAGCGTTGGACAACCGACAATCAAGACGCATTCCTGCCTGCTTGGAGTGAAACAAGCAAGTGGTATCCAGTGTCAAGTCTCTGGCTTGAGAATGGCGGTTATCTGAGATTGAAGAACTTGAGCCTGTCATATAACTTTGATGTGAAACGTGTCGGCAATTTCACAGTATCTTTCAATACGACTAATCTCTTCACAATTACAAAGTACAAAGGCATTGATCCTGAGGCTTCTAACGTAGGCGGAGGCACATCCGATATTATGCAGGGACTGGATTACGGAGCATATCCTAATTCACGTTCATTCACACTCGGACTTAATGTCAGATTCTAATTTATGAGATTTCAGAATATGAAAAATATACTTAAAAACATAGTCCTTGCAGCAGTAGGACTATCACTTATCACCAGCTGCGATTTCTTGGACGAAGAATCTAAAGGCCAGATTTTCGATACTTATCTGACTAAACAAAATGGTCTTGAAGGCGCGCTTACCGGTGCATACAGAGGGCTAAACTCGCCTTGGTCTTATGGGTTGTGCAATGGTACTTATCACCAGATTACTGCCGGTGCGGACGATATGTATCTGCCAACAACTGATGACTCCGGAACAGAGATTGACCGTTGCAATGTAACAAACGGAAACGGTTCAATAACCAGCACTTGGACAGGCTTGTACAAAGTTGTCCTCAATGCCAATAAAGTCATTGACAATTACAAGCAATGCTCCGGGGACAAGAACGTAATCAATGTGATTGCCGGAGAAGCATATTTCCTCCGCGCCTACGCAAACTTCCTCTTGTGCCAGCTCTGGGGCGAAATTCCTCTGATCAAATCTTCAAGCTACACTACTGCAGATGCGACAATGACTCCGTCAAAACCTTCTGAAACATACGAACTTATCGAATCAGACTTGGCAAATGCCGTAGAACTTCTTGGCGATGACAGACGCAATGGTGAAGTCGGGCGTCCTAACAAATTGGTTGCAAGAGCACTGAGAGCTGAAGTTTATCTCGTGGAAGCAGGATATCCACTCAAAAAAGACGGATACTACGCAAAAGCTGCAGAAGAAGCAAAAGCCGTATTGGACGGAGCTGCAGAAAAAGGATTCTCGCTTGAAAAAGAATATAAGAATCTCTTCCGAAACATCGATAAAGGTGACAATATCACCACAGAAGATCTTTTCGTAATACCGGCCTCTGAATCAGATTTCTGCGTTTTCTATGGATGGTGGTCAGAGCCTGGTGAAATAGGAGGTTGGAACATTCTGTTCGCAGAAGTTCAGTTCTATCGTGATTTTCCTGAAGGACCGCGTAAAGACTACACATTCTACACAAAAACAAGTGCTGGACTTTCTTGGGAGAATTGGGAAAAGAAGCATCCATCTTATTTGAAACTTATGATGGCGCCTCAGAATAACGGTTCTTCAAGCTGTTCAGCCTCAATTCCTGCTCACCTGCTGAGACTTTCACAAACAGCATTGACTTATGCAGAGGCTGCAGCGCGTTCGGGTTCATCATCTGACCAGATTTACAAATGGCTGAACGAAATCCGCACTAGAGCCGGCCTCGAAAATCTTTCCGGTCTTTCCAACGACGCGCTGATAAAGGCAATTGTGGATGAGCGCAAATGGGAATTCGCAGGTGAGAATGTCAGATGGTATGATGTCCTTCGCCTGGAACTTGAAGATGAGATCTTCGCAAACAAAGATTCAGAATATGATCCAGGCAGTCTTCATACGCCTGGTGATAAAGATTACACCTTCCCTATCCCTGCGACAGAGACTCTGGTAAATCCTAATCTCAAATAGCTATATTTTAAACTTGAAACCGGCAAATGGCTGAAGTGTAAATCATATATGACACTTTTGACCGTTTGTCG
>CAVKAQ010000040.1:6303-15950 GCA_963654225.1 Butyricicoccaceae bacterium
GAAAAAGGCACTCATAATACTTTCCGCAATAATAGGTCTATTTGTTAGTTGCAATTCAGCAAACAATGATGTGAAATTCATCACAATACAAGGAAAAGACCTTATTGCGCCCAATGGCGAAAAATTCTTGATCAAGGGCACAAATCTAGGTAACTGGCTCAATCCGGAAGGATATATGTTCGGTTTTGGCAGGACTAGTTCAGGACGGCTTATAAATCAGATGTTCTGCGAAATGGTAGGCCCTGATTTCACCTCAGAATGGTGGCAAATATTCAAAGACAACTATGTCACTCTTGATGATTTCAAGTTTCTTAAACAAATAGGCTGCAACACCATACGCATACCGTTCAATTACAGATTGTTCACTTACGAAGATTTTATGGGATTGAATGACCCTGAGGAGGGCTTCAGGAGACTGGACAAGACAGTGGAATGGGCACGGGAAACAGGATTATTCCTTATTCTGGATATGCACGATGCCCCAGGCGGACAGACAGGTGACAATATTGACGACAGCTATGGCTATCCGTGGCTATTTGAATCTGAAAAAAGTCAGGCACTTTTCATTTCTATATGGAAGAGAATTGCATCGCACTATGTGAATGAACCTGTCATACTCGGTTACGAACTTTGCAACGAACCTGTCGCACCATATTTCGAACCGGAACAAGATAGAATGAATGCAGACCTCCAGAAACTTTACATAAGGACAACCAAGGCAATCAGAGAAGTTGATAATAATCATATCGTACTTGTCGGTGCTCCACAATGGAATACTAATTTTAAGACATTGACTGATTGGACTTTCGATGATAAGATAATGTTTACTTGCCATCGTTACGGAGGAGAGCCGACGCCTGAAAGCATACAAGAATACATTGATTTCCGCGACAAGACTAATCTTCCTATGTATATGGGCGAAATCGGACATAACACTTGGGAATGGCAGACATCATTCAGCAAAATAATGCAAGACAACAACATCGGCTATACATTCTGGCCATACAAGAAGCTGACACACGAGTGCGTGAATGCTTTTGCCAAACCTGCCAATTGGGATAAAGTGATAACATTCGCGGAGGGCGACAGAAGCGACTTCGGAAAAATTCGTGCACTGAGACCTGACCAGAAAGAAATGCGCGAAAGTCTCCTGGAATTTGCGGAGAACGTAAAATGCGTAAACTGCACTCCTATCTCAGAATATATCAATTCAATGCTGTTGAAATGAGACTGCCAGGATACTTGTTGATTTCTTTTATGCTATTGGCCGGATGTTGTAAGACAGACGGTGGCATTACCGTAAAATTCGACAGCGACAAAGAGGTTTCCGGACAGAAAATAGCATTAAAGGATATAAATCCGGAATTACCGTCAGATTGGGACGCGTACAATTATGTGGTGATCGAATATAAGATTTCCACCGCTCAAAGGTTTCAACTGGGTTTCACGACAGATTGGGGCTATAACGAGCTCAGAATTATGAGTTATGTTCCTGATGCCTGGAATCGTTTGGCTATTCCTCTTAAATATTACACTCAGCTTCCTGACGCTGCTTTTGACTTGGCTGCTACTAACAACAAGCCACGCTATATGGGCTGGATAAATTTGGGCGGAAAACGCGGACCTATGCACGGGGTTGATTCTGTTGGTATTCGGATGAGAAAGCCTATCGACAATCCGGAGATTTCAATTCGTAATATATACCTCGAAGTAGAAGATCCTGGCGATGCTTATCTGGAAAACTCTCCTGCATACGATGAGTTTGGTCAGTCGATTCGCTGCGATTACCCGGAAAAGGTGAAATCACTTGATGACCTTCTGGCAGAATGGCAGGCTGAAGATGATCTGGATGACTCCACAGCTCCTTATGGATATTCTAAATACGGCGGTTACCTTGCTTCCCGATATGATAATGGTACCGGTTATTTCAGAGTCGCAAAAATAAACGGCAGATGGTGGTTCGTCGATCCTGAAGGATACTTGTTCTTGTCTGTCGGCGTTGACTGCGTCGGAATAGGTCAAGGGGGATGCATCAGAGATGTAGCGAAACGCCGTGAAATCTTTAAAGAACTGCCTCCTGAGCGATTCGCTGCACGTGGGCACAAACCGCAGTTGTCATTCGGAGCGTGGAACTTGATTCGCAGATATGGCGATGATTTCGAAGAACCTGCAAACAGAATGGTCATACGGAGAATGCGCCGTTGGGGACTCAATACTATTGCAAACTGGTCAGTTCCATCAGTTTACAATCGGAATGAAATGGCGTTTATCGTACCGTTGAACGATCTCGGGATGGATGCGGAGTTGATGAGTCTTTGTGATATTTATGCTCCTGACTACAAGAAAAATATTGATGAGTCAGTATCAAGATTTGTATCCAAATTCAAAGGTAATCCGTGGCTTATAGGTTATTTTGTAAGCAATGAACCTGCGTGGATAAACCAGGAAGAGCGTCTTTGTCAGTTGATTCTTGACGGCAGAGAGCGACCTATAAAAAAGGCCCTTCACGACTATCTCATAAGCAATGGTGACACCCCTGCCACAAGAAGAAACTTCATATTGAATTCATTCGATACTTTTCTCGAAACCGTTTCAGAGTCATTGAAGAAGTATGATCCGAATCATTTGAATCTGGGCATTCGTTTTGGAGATCCTGACACTCTCGGCGATGACCTGCTGACGATATGTAAGAGTCATTTTGACGTTTTCAGTTTTAATTGTTACCAACTGGTTCCAGATGTCAAGATGCTTGATAGAGCAGCGAGAATATTGGATTTACCTATGATTGTAGGAGAATATCATTTCGGAACCGTAGATAGAGGATTGGCTCAATCATTATGGCAGGTTGATTCTGAATCGGAACGAGGTGTTGCATATCAGTATTATACCGAGAATGCTTACTCGCATCCGAATTTCATAGGCACTGGATATTTTCAATGGTGTGACCAGGATATTACGGGGCGGTTTGATGGAGAAAATTACAATTGCGGTATGGTTGACGTTACGGACAGGCCGTATAAGCAATTCGTGTCCGCCGTGTCAAAAACGTCAGAGAATCTCTATGCTATTCACTCCGGCATAAAATCGCCTACTAGTGTTCAGCCGAAAAATGCTCGCGGTCACGAAGCCATTCCTGACCTTTGGAACAAATAAACACCATTAGCTAACGCTATATTTCAGAGCACTTATTTGCACCGTGATTCCAATAAGCGAATCGCGGTGCTTTGTTGTGGGTTGCATCGCTTCAAAGGTCGCAACTTGGCAGCCCGATTTCGTCACAATCCCCTATTTCTCCATTATCTGCAAAAGACTTACGAAATTTCCTGTTCGCAAAAATGAAAATTTTTCGATTTTGCGAACTGGAGCTGCATTTGGCATTTTCTTACCGGATATCGCCGAGTCCGAGGATGTACGGAATGTTCTTGACAATGAGGAGGTCTTTGTCAGTTTCGGAGGCGATTTCGTCGTATGGGGCGATGTCGAGATGGATGTATTTCTCGGATTTCAGCTTCTTGAAACTGTTGCGGTCCTTCCTTTCTGAAGCAGTGGCGGCACGGTATCCCATCAAGAGCACAGATGACATCCACCGGCGGTGTTCCACTTCAGAAAGGCTATCAAGTTTTTCTTCCGAAAGAGCATCTATAGCATCGCTTGATGGAACAATATCGAAAGCTCTTAGCTTTATAGGGATAGAGTTCGCGCTCGCTATACTGGACATCTTATGGGCAAATGAAAGTCCGGCCCAGGCTTCATCCGGTGAAACCGCATTGGCTGAACCATATACACGAGCATACAAATAATTGACTCTCTTTCCCCTTGATGAACGCATCTGAAGCAAAGCATCACTTCCGTCGTAGGCTTCTCCGTAGCATCTAATGTTGTCATACATCCCTGTAGAAGCGGCTTTGTCAAGAAGTTCCGAATGCTCGCTCTGATATACGGCGACAGGGACATCTTTCTCGTATATTTCTCGCGGTAAATGCAGCGCAATGGACAGATTTTCAGATGATTTTTCTCCACAGACTGCCAAAGCAAGTTTCTGTGTATTGTCATTGCAGGCTGCAACCAGCATATTTCGCACGTACTCCGAATCTATGTTCCCGTCAATAAATTCCCATTCAACATCCAGGAAATCACCAAATTCTGCCTCAGGAACAAAATTCAATAATTTACCCTCGCTCACATAAGAATAATGAGACAGTTCGAACATATTGCGATATTCGCTCACGAAATACTCCATACGCGCCTTCATATTGTCGCCTACGAATGATATCAGCGTACGTTTTCCCGATACTGCAAAATCGGGAAAATGGCAAATCTGTGAGGCTACACAGGCAAATGACTCCGCCAGTCGTTCACTTCCGGCAATGACGATATGAATCCTGGAGCCATTGTCCGGTATAGGAATGAATTCAGTATTCACAAGCAGCTGCTCCGAGATATAATCAGCCGAGTTTATGATTTCAATTCTCAGTGAAGTCTTTTCAGGTGCAGGCATATAACGGTAAACATCAATTGCAGTACGTTCTTCAAGAGTCAGATAGCACGGCAAGGCACGACCGCTACGGCAGCAGATGCCGGACAGAATATCCAGTGCGCTGATGCTTACAGCATCGTGGGACTCCTCGCCAGACTCTCCTATGATGTAAATCAGCGAAGCATCTTGGGCACACGTGCTGTAAATGTCATCTTTATTTTCCCGATTTCCCCTGTACCAGACAATCTGGCTGCAGAATTTACGGTCGTCCAATGCAGTTTCAATTCCGGCCCTCAATTCCTCTGTCTCGGAAGAACTCATTACCAGAATATCATTGTCGCATTTCTGAGTCTTAAGCGCTTTGAGCATATCCAGCAAATGCCGTCCGCCTCCGAGGATAACAATATGATTTTTAAGGCGATAGCGCTTCTCACCTTTCCGATATGCCTCGGCTATATTTGACAGTACATTCGAAAATATCGAAATCAGCAGAGCCGACAAGATGAGGAGTCCGCTGAAAGTAACTATAAGAGAAAATACATCGCTGGTCTCTCCGTCAAGAGGAAAATTTCCTGCATCCAGATACAAAGAGAGCACCTGTTTCCAGTCAAGTCCCAATACACTGCCGATCAGACAGAAAACGACAAAAAGCAACAATACTATTCCTGTAAGCCAGGCCAACTGTTTACCCTCACCCTCGGAAAGCAACCTGTCAAATTTTCTTCTCAGCATATCACTTCAGTGTTATAAATTTCTCTAATCTTATCCTCAAGTTCACGGAAATTATCAAGTCCCAGCATCTTGGATAAGCTCTCCCGCCTGTCATTGTCTGCACACAAATGCCGGATGACATCACTGTCCGGAGCAATTTCGTTAAGCTTTGCAAGTGTCATCACCATAAGTTTTTCGCCGGCGATTTCTTCAATCTCAGCGTTCAGCCCGCTGCTGGCCCTTGCTATGACAAGATAGTATGCCGCAGCCTTCTCCAATGCCGCATCGTTCGTATAGAAATCCGGGAAAATCTGCGGAAATGCCTGCCAGACAGGCAAAAAGCGCATAGCCTCATCCAATGCTTTTCTGCGCTGTCCGTTTTTGCTGTAGGCAATCAACGCCTCTATGAAAATCTGAGATGAGCGGAATACTTTGAGCGCGTTTTCCGTGGAATTCAACGGCAATGAATCACAAATACGCCAATATGCTGTTATGAAATCATCAATCTTACCGCTCCTGAGTATAGGCAATATCGATTCGAAAGAAGTGTAGTCAGAAGTTTCAGCCAAACGTTCCGCCTTACGCTTCATACCGAATTTCAGGTAAGTTTCAATAAGCCTGCCCTTCAATGTCTCAAGCATTTTCCTGGAATCAGGATAATCCAACTTGACGCAGTAATTCATAATTTCCACCGCCTTCTCGAGACCGGAAATCCCGCCTTTGAACACGAGCAGACTAGCGTAGGTGTAAGCATCTACCGCCGTAAGCGTATCGTATTCAACCCCTTTAAGCATCTGTGTGAACTCGGAGCCAAGAGAAAAGACCTTCTCCTTCATATCTCCGAGAGATGCCAGAACTGTGGCAAAAAACTGCAGTCTTGGAGAGACGTCTAAAGCCATACAATATTTCTTAAACTCCTTTCCGTCCAGATAGCCTTCCCGCAACAGTTCCCTTACCTGCGGTCCTGTGAAACGCAGAATGTCGGACATCTTGTCACCGTGCATATAATCATCTGACGATGTGTAACTTATATAATGTGACGGCTCACCGCAGGCTACGGCATAATACAGCCCGCGAGTCTCGCGCAAGAAATCGCCCTGTTCCAATGTCCGGATATATTCAGAAATTAATTTCTGCCGTTTAAGCAGGCCATCCTGCTCATTTGTAATGTATTTCGCCCTCCACAGATGACGCGTCCTGTCCTCATAGAAGAAATCGAAGAGGAAATTCATTGCGCGATAGAATTGCATTTCGTCCCAGTCGTCACCGGCAAAATGTGCGATATCCTTCTCTCTGAGCCCGCCAGGCGCTGCAGCTATAAACCAGATTGCCTGACGCATATTTTCATTCAATCCGATATTTCCCGCGATATTGTTGACCATAAACGTCATAATATCATAAGGGAAATCCGGCATTTCGCTCCAGATGGCCTCTAGATATGAGTTTATCGCATCTATTTGGCTGCCTTCTGCAGTCCTGATTGTCGCGAAATCCTCTTGGCTGAGAGACTCGAAAAGCCGGAAAATGCTATGGATCTTAAGCGGTGTTATACTTTGTTTGAATCCTCCTGCAGTCTGGAGCATCTGTTTTTTCACCTTTTCCGGAAGCTCCAGAAAAAATGTCTGCTCATACTTCTCAATCAACCTCTCCGCGAGTTCCGCATCGCCCTGCACACCGACTATCATATTGCGGTTCAAACCCTTGTGCGCAGACAAAAATTTATTTCTTGCCTCGCTACCGTCCTGTAGATTGATGAAAAGATTGATGTCATCCTTCACTCTTGAGAGCCAAGGCATATAAAGGTTATTAGGTGCAGTAATCTCCAATGCCTCGAGGTCATCAATATAGATATATATGTATTTGTCCGCTTCACGTAACTTTTCGACAAGCGTTTCGAAAATCGGATATAACTGAGCTTCTGGCATATTGTACAGCATATCCTCGTCGGAAGGAAGTTTGACACCGTATTCTTCATTCCACAGTTCGTGTATCCACCTGACAATTACAGGACGCACACTGCTGCTATATTCCGAGAGTCCGAACACCGCAAGCAGTCTGACCACATCATCATCTTCTTCATCATCCCAATGGCTATAACTTTGTGCCATATAGGTACTTGCCCCGTGGCCTTGAATATACCACAACGCACTGTCTGAATCACTTTCGACAACTTCATTACTTTTCTCGTCGTAAATCGGAAATTTAACAGATCCAGGCAGTAAACGGAGCAAAGTGGATTCTTCCAATTCCTTTTCCTGAACCCACCAACTTGAGGTTCCGCCTTCGTCAACTCGTTGAATTTCAGACTCAATCTGCCTTGAAAGTTGTTCTATGACAATAGCTTCAAAATCTTCGGAAAAGAACTGGCCGTCCTTCCAGTCAAGATGATACGAAGTGCATCTGTCATCAGTGCCTGCACGTTCTCCGAAAAGACGGATTATCTTGGATTTTAGAGCCGACAATTTCTCGCAGCTGTCTGAAGAATCATCATAAAATCCGCTTCTGAGTTCCAAGGGAATATTTTTATATGAATCCTCATCGCGAAGGAAAAACAGCACGTGCGAGTTGTCGAATTTTGACTGTGACAAGGCGCCGTAAACAATCTCCATCTCTGTAACGGAACAGCCTGAAGTATGAGAAAGGACTTTGGCTTCATCTTCCGAAAGTGATGATATGAACTCCTGCCAACGTTTCTCGGATGGCACCCAACCATATCTGTGTCCTATCAGTCCTATAAAGAAAGGCCTGGCGCAGTCTATGCAGGATGTGCATACCGAAAGCACTTTTCGCTCACTTTCTTCTTCGCTGAGGTGCGCTGTATTGACGCCAAGACGAAGGTCTATGGCCTGCAATTCAATTCGGCTGTCGCGATAGCGCCTGTTGAGTTCCGGAATGACGCGGAATTTTATCACATCCCGCTCATAATCCATATCCTTGAATGTTGACGAGATAAAAATGTTATATCTGCGCCATTGATTGGAAGCACTCATAGTCAGTTGGTTATAAGTTATGTGGTAAGTGGGTTATAAGTTATATGGTAAGCGGTGTCACTCTCCGACCGCGACGCTCTCAATCCTGATTTTGAACGTGCCGGAAGGAGCCTCTACATCTACTTCTTCTCCGACCTTCCTGCCCATCAGGGCAATGCCTATAGGCGACTTGCACGAAATTTTGCCTTCCTGGAAATTCATCTCGTGAGGGCTCACTATGGTGTACGTCATCTTCGTATTGGTCGCCAGATTTGTAAACTCGACTTTGCTGAGCAACGAAATCTTGTCCTTCGGCAATGCAGTCGTATCGATAACTCTCGAATATTGAAGAACCTTCTGCAGGAACTTGATCCGGCTTATCGCCTTGCCCTGAGCCCTGCGCGCTGCACGATACTCGAAATTCTCGCTCAAATCCCCCTGTGCTCTCGCTTCCGACAAGTCATCCTTGATTCTCGGATACTCAACGTTTATCAAGTTATTGAGTTCCTCGACTATCTGGTCGTATCTTTCTTTTGACAAATATTCCATTGTATAACTCCAATCTATTTTACTATTCTTTTGAGCGGAGGACTCAGATGCTTTGATATGCTGAGTAAGCCCCAATCAGCTATTTCAAAGATATGGATTAATTTCGTTCTAGCATATAGTCCCCAATTCTTGCAACTGATATTTTCAACAGCGTCTGAAGTCCGGAGCGAATCTCCCCTATTTTTTGAGCGGAGGACTCAGATGCTGTTGAAACGCCGAGCGCAAAGATTAAGCATAAAAGACACCAATACGTTGAAATGGTATTATCTAGTGCCAGTAAGAATCGCCTTGAAAGTGTCACACTCCTCTTCGCTAAGGCCACATTCCATAAGGAATTTCTTTGCCGCAGCCTGCAATGCAACACCCTGGAAATCAGGGTTTTTATAGAATCCCATACCCTCCCAGTCGATATTCGAAATATCAATACTGCTCCAGTCAATCTCTTTGAACCTCTCCAGCGCATCCTCATTCTCCATCAGCCAGATCATCCTGTCAATTGAAAGCGATTGCCTCATCCTGTAAGACTCGCCGTCGTATGGAATCTTGTAGAAATTCAGCATCGTCACCATATAATCGCGTCGAAGCTCATCCACATCAGCACCGGCAAGAGCCTCAAACACCATTGTCACGAAACCGCACCTGTCCTTGCCTTCATTGCAATGTATAAGATATGGTGGTTCGTGCGCAATCATGAACTTCACCGCATTGCCGAGTTTGGACTTGAAATCGTCGCTGAACACGTCAGCCGACATTCCGCAAGCAATCGTATTGCCGTCAGAATACAACTTTGGGCAATATGAGGACGCATATCCTTCCGACTTAATATAATTTTCAATCTTTTGCGGAGTGTCAGCCAAGTCAACTTCCGTCTTGATTCCTACCACACGCGCAAGACTGTCAACTACGCGATAACGTCCCGGATTGTTCACGCAATTCAGCGG
>CAVKAQ010000040.1:16633-20863 GCA_963654225.1 Butyricicoccaceae bacterium
AGCAGATAAAGTGCGACAATTGCACCGATTACAAGCAGGAACAATATGACAGGCAGCCATACCTTCCAGGCAGGAGTCTTCTGGTCATAAGGGTCAGCAAGTTTGAGCTTAGGATATTTCGCCAAAGTTGTAAGCTTAGCTCCAAAGAGGATATTCACGAGAATCTTGGAGTTGATTGCCCAACCGTTCGCGTTGAGAATAGGACCGAGATTGCGCTTGCGAAGTTTCATCCAGGCGATGAAGCAGGACGGACCGGAAACTACAATCATAAATCCGAGCAGAATGAGAATCTGTTTCCAGAGCGGTGTCGCGGCGACGCCTGACGCTACGGCAGCCAAAGCCTGTCCGATGAAACCCAAAGCCATACCGAAGGCTGCAAAGATACCTGCAAACTTTGCGATGTCAAATGCCTGACCAGTCTTGGCTGTACCGGCATCTGCGACGGCCGGTGCAGTAGTGGCAGCCTCTGAAACCTTGCTCTGCATTTCGGCGCTGATTTTTGCATCCTTGTCCGCGGCTGACTTGTTTATGATTCCAACGCAAAATTCCCAAGCCTTTCTGTAAGGTGCCCAGAATGCCTGTCTTATGCTTACAGGATTATCTACAATCTTTGTGATGGTAGCATCCCAGTCATTGCCCTGAAGGTCATAGAAAATGCCGTTCTTGCCAGGCCTCAGGTCATCTATGTCTCCGTCTGTCATTATCGCGACAGCGTCCATAGATTTTCCGAGCACCTTTGACGTGCAGGTGAAATAAATCAGGAAAATGCCGCTCAGTTTAGCCATATCAGCGTGCTTGCCCATATCGTTCACTCTGATACAAAGGTCGCAGCATCTCTGGTCAATGTACAACTGACCAAGTTCAAATATGCCTCGTACGCCGGGAGCACGGGAATAAAAATCGGTAAACAGCACGAAATTCTTCAGAAGTCTGTAGAAATCCCTGTAATAGAGAACCAATTTCTTGACGTCCTCAATTGATTCAGCTTCGGACTTCAATGCAGAATCCTTTGCAACAAGGTCAAGAAGTTCAGCTTTGCCGCCGGCAAGAAGTATTGTGCGGATACGGTCGATTCCGAGAGATTCCACTTCGCCGCCGCTTTTTTCCGCTATCCAAGCCTTGTATGCATCAAATTTCGCAATTACACTTCTCCACTCCCCTTCAGTGATGCTTGTCCTTCCAGGATATTCAACATCAAGCACGAGAGACTTGAGCGAGTCAAAGGCTGACTGCCAAGCCGGGTTAATCTTCGCAAAATCAAGTATTGCTGATGCTGAAGGCTGAGCAATCGGGCAGGATGCGATGTCGGAGATATTGGTAACAGAGATGTTAACCGCCTCTGCTACAGCATTATCATACGCGCAGAGTCTGCAGCGTGTAAAATAGTCTGAAATCTTATCCTGTACGGCATTCACGGCTGCGAAAGCTGCCCCAGTATTTGTTCCGAACGGAAGAATTGCCGCGTTTGACTTGTCTGTCCAAGCTGCGTAAGCCTCACAGGAAGCATAGAATTTCTCTATAAGGTCGGCATTGACACCGGCTTCACCACTGCGGTCTTCAACTGACCCTTCTGTAGCGATGCACTCTTCGATGACTTTCTTCAGAGCATCATCGTTTGCAGTGGAAGGAATGATTACACCGTCACCGTTGAATCTTGTACCTGAGAATATCACCTTCAAGTCCGCCACATCTTCCACACTGACTTCTTTCTTGTCCAAGCCAAGATTCTTTAGAATCTGCTGAGCTGAATCGTGGAGTTTCTTGCCGGCTTCGTTGTCAGTGTCAATCTGAGACAAGCTCAGCACGCTGCTTTCGTCAAGTATTCCGTCCTTGTCCTTGATTACGGAGGTCAGCCATTTTGCTGCCTGAACCACCTCACGGACCATTATTTTGCCATCTTTTTCGGTATCAAGGTATTCCAATGTCTGCTTGTCGAACTCAAGACCTTCCACCGGACAGCTCAGCACTGTCCACATTTTCTGATCCAGTTCATCAAGATGCGCGATATCCTCTCCTGAACCTATTTTCACTCTAATTGCTCCACCGAGTGAGCAGTACTGCCAATTATACTTTGATGCCATTGCGTAAATTTTTATTAGCGGTTATTTATGATTATTCTTGTCTGAATTTCCCCGGAATCAGCTACAGTTTCCGCCATAGTCATATTCTTAGGAAATTTCTGTGTTTCATTAGTCCGTATTGTACATATTCTTGTAATACTTCAGGTAGTCTCCGGACGTGACATTGTCCAGCCATTCCTGATTCTCGAGATACCATTTCACGGTCTTCTCAATGCCTTCCTCAAACTGCAGTGACGGTTCCCAGCCAAGTTCACGCTGCAATTTTCGCGAATCGATGGCATAGCGCATATCGTGTCCCTTGCGGTCCGTGACATAGGTAATCAGATTCCTGTCTTCACCCTCACTGCGTCCAAGCAACCTGTCAACTGTATCTACAAGCAGATTGACGATATCAATATTCTTCCATTCATTGAAGCCGCCGATATTGTAAGTGTCGGCAATCCTTCCTTTATGGAAAATCAAGTCTATTGCCCTCGCGTGGTCTTCGACGAAAAGCCAATCTCTGACATTTTCGCCCTTTCCATATACCGGAAGCGGTTTTTTATGACGTATATTATTGATGAACAACGGAATGAGTTTCTCAGGGAACTGATATGGCCCGTAGTTGTTAGAGCAGTTCGTCACAATAGTCGGCATTCCGTATGTGTCGTGAAATGCTCTCACGAAATGGTCTGATGACGCTTTTGAAGCAGAATACGGAGAATGGGGATTATATCTGGTCTCCTCAGTAAAGAACTTGTTGCCGTATGCGTGATGATGTTCGGAAGACGCCTTCGTCGTGAACGGAGACTCAATTCCTTCAGGGTTTGTCAATTCCAATGCGCCATAGACCTCATCAGTGGATATGTGATAAAAACGGCATTCAACATCTTCGCCGTTTCTCTTTATAGTCCAAGGTTTTTCCTGATTCTCCCAATAGTTTTTGGCGGCCTGGAGCAAAGACAGAGTGCCAAGCACATTTGTCTGCGCAAACGTGAACGGGTCCTTTATTGAACGGTCCACGTGGCTTTCCGCCGCAAGATGAATAATGCCGTCCACATCATTTTCGCACACGATTTTCAGGATATTATCAAAATCACATATATCAGCCTTGATGAACGAGTAATTAGGCTTATCCTTGATGTCGTGGAGATTGCCGAGATTGCCGGCATACGTCAATTTGTCGAGATTGATGATATGATAATCCGGATATTTGTTGACAAGCAGTCTCACAACGTGGCTGCCGATAAATCCCGCACCTCCGGTAACGATTATATTTCTCTTGAAACTCATAGTTAAATTATTTTTCCGAATTCGAATGGGCTGTCAAAATCTTTCAGCAAAGGGTGCTTTGTGTCCTTTTCGCTGAGAATGGCTTTTTCTACAGGAATTTTCCAGTCAATTCCGATGCTGGCGTCAAGTATGCTTATGCCACCGTCGGCTTCGGGATGATAGAAATTATCGCATTTGTACTGAAAGACAGCAGTTTCGCTCAACACCGCGAATCCGTGTGCAAATCCGTGCGGTATGAAAAGCTGATGATGATTCTCTTCGGTGAGTTCCACCGCGACGTGCTTGCCGTAAGTCGGTGAACCCTTTCTGATATCGACAGCAACATCAAGGACAGCACCTCTCACGCACCTTACGAGTTTGCTCTGGGTAAACGGCGGTCTCTGGAAATGCAGACCGCGCATCACTCCGAATGAAGACATTGATTCATTATCTTGCACGAAGTTGATTTTTCCTACTTCCTTTTCAAAATCGCGTTGAGAAAAACTCTCAAAAAAATATCCCCTCGCGTCTTTGAATACCTTAGGGACAATCACAACCACTCCGTCGAGATCAGTCTTTATTACCTCCATATATTGTTACCGTAATGTTAACTACGCAAATACTAATAAGTATTTGCAGTTTAATGTTTTGCTCTATTTTTTATAAGCCAACAAAATACAACTGATGAAAAGTCCAAATATTGAAAAAGAGGCTGAAAACCAACAAATTTCCCCGTCCACATGCTATACATTCAAGAGCTCTATCTCTAATTTGTTCCAAAGAAGCAAATCTACATCTTTTTTTTCGATTATTTTTCCCTCCTAAACTTTTCTTATAGATCATAACAATAGTTCGTTAATTTTATAAAAGTTACGCCACGGCGCGAACGCCGTAGAAT
>CAVKAQ010000041.1:0-18588 GCA_963654225.1 Butyricicoccaceae bacterium
GTCTCGAAGAGACTGAGGGTAAACAAAAAAGAGGAGCTTTGCTCCTCCGGTATTGGGCGCGTCGAGAGCCTTGTATCCCATCTTTTTATTCCGCCTCTTCCTCAATTTTATCAACGAAACTATCGACAATATAGTCCACGAGCTACAAGCTATTGCCAATTATCGGAATAGCTCGAAATTATAGTGCCGTAAAACTCATCTCAAGGATTTGACAATCATACATTTATCGTCGATACACCGGACGATTTGCCAGATTATCTTATTTCGTAACATTCACCTTCTTGTGAGAAAGGCGGCTCTTCTCGGCGCGGAAGCCCATCACGTGACTCTCGATTGAGGCATCGATGGTGCTTGTGAGTTTGTCTGCATCCTGCCAAGAGACGGCCTCAAGGAAATCGCAGACAAGCGCCATATCTCCGCCACCGTGTCCGGAGCCTTTGTACTCAGGAATATCTGACAACTTCTTGTTCCAAAGAATCTTCTTGTTGCTTCGGAACTCATAGATTGTGAACTCACTGCCGTTTCCTTCGATATAGCCGGTCGTTCCCATCACGCGGGTACGCCTTCCGCCGAACGGAGTGAACGCCTCCATCGAGAATGCGGCAGTCGTTCCGTCCTCGAACACCATCTCGCTCACGAAATGGTCCGGCTGGTCGTTGTCGCAATGATATACGCAACGTCCCCAAACATTGTTCGGGTCTGAAATTTTGCTCATTATCTCGTTCTCGTCCTTAGGATTCTTGAGGTCGAACACGCCGAGATGCTGTTTTCTGCGCACATACACGTCAATGGCCGAGAACGGACAAGTGCTTTCGTGAGGACAGCCGTCCGTACAGCGCAGCGGAGCACCCTCAGGAGCATTTTCCGCCTTGAACCAAGTCAAAGAACCGTCCGCAACGATTGTCTTGCACGGCTTGCCGACAAACCAGCGCAGGATATCCAAGTCGTGACAGCTCTTAGCCAATATAATAGGAGTGGTTTCCTTTGAATCGCGCCAGTTTCCGCGGACATAAGAATGCGCCATATGGCGGCACTCGATAGGCTCCATATGCTGGATACTTATCAGCTTGCCAATCATTCCTGCCTGGATTGCCTCATACATCGCCCTGAAATACGGGCTGTAACGGAGCACGTGGCACACTGCCACGATTCTGCCATATTTGTGAGCCTGTTTGGCGATGTCAGTACATTCTTTTTCAGACTGTGCGACAGGTTTCTCCAGAAGGCAGTCATAACCCATCTCCAGAGCCTTCATACACGGATGATAATGAGTGTCATCCGGAGTCGATATCACTACTGCGTCAGCGAACTTAGGCACAGTAAACACTTCGCTCCAGTCCCCGAATCTATGTTCCGCAGGGATATTATATTTGTCTCCCATATCGTTCTTGCGGCTTTCGCGGATATCGGAAACGCCAACAACCTGCATACATTCAGGAAATTTCTTCGCATAAGCCGCATAAGTACGCCCACGGTTGCCGGCACCTATGATGATGACCTTCACCGGGCCGTTCTTAACCCCTGCCTTCAAACTCTTTACGGGAAAATCGACTTCAGGATCAGTAAACAGAGAACTGTCAGAATCCAGGCCCATAGCCTTTCCTGCCGCCTTCACTGTCTCTCCTGTCCCGAGGAAAGTAGCCCCGGCAGTCAGCAGACCGAGACTCTTGAGAAAATCCTTTCGATTCATTATCAAATATGTTGGTTAATATTCGCATTACGCCGGCAGCGAAACTACTGGAAATCAGCCCTCTCTGCACAACAAATGTAAAGTTAGGATTTTCCGCCGAAGTTTCGAAACGAAATCTGCAATTTTTGACACCGTGGATCTAATGCAACGGCAACAGAAATCGGCCATATCCGATTCATAAGGCTATTCCCATTTCAAGGAATCGGCTTTGAATCACAGGCAGTAACTCAATTGCAACACAATGTCACAGTTGCAAAAATATCGTTCAAATATAAATTCGAAATCGTCCCTCAAAGTAACAAAAGTCGCTATGATTCCACCCGGAATTAGACTTTATTGCCAAAAATATGGCCAGAATCGTCAAAAAGTTAAGTCCAGACAATGAAAAGACTTACAATTTGAAACTAGTTTGATTTTCGCAATTATTCATATATTGCGCGACGGTAAACAATCGAGGATAAAACGAACGGAATGAAATTCATAAAATACCTTCTTCCTGCAATTCTGATCACACTCCCGGGCGGATTCCACGCATTCGGTCATTCAGAGACAGAAAGCCCTATCATTCAAGACAATACTGTCAAATCAAAAATTCTCTCCGGACAAGTCACCGACGAGAACGGCGAGCCTATGCCGGGTGTTGCCGTCTATGAGGCTTCCAATCTGAAAGGCGGCGTAATGACCGACTCGGAAGGACGATTCTCCATCAAAGTGGCGGGAAACTGCGTCAGCCTGACAGTATCGTGTATGGGATATCTCACCGAAGAAGTACCAGTAAACAAGATTGCCAAAATCAAACTGACCCCGGACGCACAGAGCATACAGGAAACCGTCGTGACCGGTATATTCACCAGAAAGAAGGACAGTTTCACCGGAGCCGTCCAGTCAATAACGTCAGACGACCTGAAGCGAGTAGGAAACTCCAACGTCATCGAGTCGCTCAAGAATCTCGACCCGTCATTGCTGGTGCTGGACAATCTGGCTCAGGGTTCGAACCCGAATGCCGTGGCAAGTATGCAGATTAGAGGAGCCTCAACCTTATCTTCCACAACATCCTCGCTCAAAAGCGATTATGTATCCGGAGGCAACACGCCTCTGTTCATCCTGGACGGTTTCGAGACGACTCTTACAAAAATCCAGGATATGGATATGAACAGGGTCCAGAGCATCACCATCCTCAAGGACGCCTCAGCCAAGGCGATATACGGCTCAAAGGGAGCCAATGGTGTGATAGTCATTGAAACCAAAGCACTTACAAACGAGAAGACACGTGTCACCTACACCGGCAGCGTCACGCTCGAAGCCCCGGACCTTACCAGTTACAACCTGTGTAACGCACTTGAGAAACTGGACATCGAGAACAGGGAGGGCTATTATGTGAATCAGATAAACGAGGAGACATCTCTCTGGGCTCAAAAGCTATACAACGAGAGGCTCAAAAGAGCTCTGGAGGGCGAAAGCACATACTGGCTTTCCAAGCCGCTCAGAGTGGGAATCGGTCAGAAGCACTCTCTCAGCATAGAACTCGGCAGCAAGGAATTGAAAGCGCTTGCGACATTCGCCTACAACAATGTGGAAGGCGCGATGAAAGGCTCATACAGAAACGTGCTGTCCGGTGACATAAATCTGTCCTACCGCAAGAACAAATGGACATTCCGCAACATTATGAGCATCTCGTACAAGAAAAGCGAGGACTCCCCTTACGGAACATTCGACGAATACGCATCACTGAACCCTTACTATTCACCGTACGATGAATCCGGAGCTTTGAAAAAGATTCTGTTTTCCGGCAGTTACGGGGAAGGAGATGAGAAATATAGCCCCGGCATCGTCACGAATCCGCTTTGGAACGCGAACATCGGCACCAGATATTCAAGCGACTATCTGGACTTTTCCGACAACCTGTACGCTGAATATCAGGTATTCAAGCCTTTGAAGATTGTCGCCAGATTCGGCATAGATACCCAGAGATCACAGTCCGAAGATTTCAAGCCGGCCGACCATACAGACTTCGCGGAATCATCTTCTACCGACAGCGACGACGCATTGCTGAGAAGAGGCTCATACGACATCTCAAACGGAAGATATACAACCGCTTCCGGAGACATATCCGCACAGTTCAACCACACTTTCAACAAAGTGCACGACATTTTCGCGACAGCGCAATACACCATCTCGCAGACTAAATACAGCGAAGTGCAGAATTACACGGAAGGTTTCCCGAACAGCAATATGACAAGCATCACTTTCGCAAGACAGTATGCTTCGGACAAGACGCCGACCGGCTCTGACAGCATCAACAGGAATATCGGAGCCCTTCTTACCGCCGGCTACAGTTACGACAACAGATATATGGCTGACGCTACCGTGAAAGCGAGCGCATCGTCAGTCTTCGGCACAGACAACAAGTGGGGAACGTTCTGGAGTTTCGGCCTTGCCTGGAATCTGAATAATGAGCAGTTCCTCAAGAGCGCATCCAAGTGGCTGAGACAGTTGAAAGTACGTGGCTCCGCAGGCTCTTCCGGAAACCAGAATTTCGCATCCAACTCTTCACTTCCGGTGTACACCTATTCAAGTTCAAATTATTACAACGGATTCTCCGGAGCCACTCTCAACAATATGGAGAACAGGAATCTCGGATGGGAGCAGAAGATGGACTACGATGCCGGTATTGATTTCAGGACCAACAGCATAAGCGCCACCCTCGATTTCTACATCGCAGACACCAAGAATCTCGTATTTGCCAGAAGCATTCTCCCGTCAACCGGGTTCTCAACAGTGAGCGACAATATGGGCAAAGTGAGGAACAAGGGTATCGAGGCAAGCCTGAGCTGGACCGTATGGCAGAAAGGCAGTTCATTCATCAGCCTTTTCGGAAAAGTGGCATACAACGACAACAGAGTCCTCAAGATTTCCAAAGCTCTGGAGAATTACAACAAGCAGCAAAGAGCTGAGGCAAACAGCGCCGCCGGAGCCACGACCGTGATTCAGTATTACAACGGAATGCCTCTGAATTCAATCTGGGCGGTACGTTCAAAAGGAATTGACCCGATAACCGGAAACGAAATTTTCGTCAAGAAAGACGGCACCCTTACAAGCGAATGGTCCGCATCAGACTTGGTGAACTGCGGTTCTTCCGACCCTAAATTCAACGGCAACTACGGATTCACCGGCGAAATCAAAGGCTTCGGTTTCAATGTCGTAATGACTTGGAAAGGAGGTGCATATCTGTACAACAGCACCTTGCTCAACAAGGTTGAGGGCACGGACCTGTCCGTAAATGTCGACAGAAGGATATTCACCGGAAGATGGTATTACTCCGGACAGAACGCATTGTACAAGAAATCATTTGACAGCCAGGGAGTCGCGCTGACAAAAGCCACGACAAGATTCGTACAGCGCAACAACGTGATGAACCTTTCTTCAGTATCATTATATTATGAATTTCCGAGCAATCTGATACGCAAGGCAAAACTCGAGCGTCTGCGTCTCTCGCTTTACGCGAACGACCTGTACACATTCTCCTCAATCGATATCGAGAGAGGTACGTCATATCCTTACGCAAGGTCATTCTCATTCTCACTCACAGCAACATTCTGATGAACATGACTGCAGGAATTTTATTTGAAAATATGAAACGGGCAATATATATCTTATCGGCAATCGCCTCAGTGGCCATTCTGACGCAGTCGTGCGACAAATGGCTGGAAGCGTCATCGTCATCTCAGGTCTCCGACAAAAAGATGTTCTCCACAAGGAACGGCTTTCACGAGGCCGTGTCAGGCGTCTATATAGCTATGAGCTCATCCGACTGCTATGGACGCAACTACACATTCTTCATCAATGAACTTGCAGGCGTAAGCTACTCTCCCATTAACATCACCTCATTCCAAGATTGGCAAGAGCACACATACACCGGCAGCCAAGCGATGGCATACATCAACAGTATGTGGCAGAGCGGATACTACATCATCGCCAACGCGAACAAAATCCTTGTCGAACTGGACAAGCGGAGGAATGTCATCACCGATGACACGGAATACAACCTTATCAAAGGTGAAATGCTTGCGATACGGGCTTACGTGCATTTCGACCTGCTCAAGATGTTCGGCCTCAGTTCCTGGACCGGAGACAACGCCGGCAAGAAGACCATTCCTTACGTCACGGCATACACTTCAGATGTAACCCCGCAACGCACTTATGCACAGACACTCGAGTTGCTCCAGAAAGACATTGACGAAGCTCTTGTTTGCCTGGAGCAGGACCCTGTCACCGGCAACGCGCCCGAGAATTTCGACGAGAACGTCAATACTGACGGATTCTGGAACAACCGAACCAGACATCTGAATTATTATGCAGTGAAGGCTCTTGCGGCACGGGTAGCCCTTTGGTCCGAAGATTACGGCAAGGCCGCGGAATATGCTCAGGAGGTCATCGACAATGCTCTGGACGGACGGCAAGTCATAGAATGGATTGACGCGGATGAACAGTTGAAACTCAGCAACAACGACAGCAGAGACTGGACATTCTCCTGCGAGCATCTTTTCTCACTGGAAGTCACCGACTTATATTCTCTCACCAATAATTATTGCTTCGGAAGCACCAACAATATGTATCTTCTGCAGGATGATGTTGAGGATGGACTGTTCCAGAGAAGTGACGGAGAAGAAACATATGACGGCGCCGAGGACATTCGCGGATATGCCCTGCTGCTCAAATACGGCGGAAGCGGATACAGCTCATACAAATTCTACAGTTCGTCTTCTGCGGCATACAAGAACCGCATTCCTATGATAAGAATCTCGGAAATGTATTATATACTTGCTCTGAAAGCATACCTAGACAAAGATTATACGGCGATGCAGAACTATCTTTTTGCCGTAATGAAGCATAGGGGATATACATCGGAACTTGTTCCGAAAGCACTGAGTGAGTTTTGGGCTCAAACTGAACTCATAAACGAAATCGCCAGAGAATTTATCGGCGAAGGCCAGCTGTTCTATTGGGACAAGATTTTCTGCAGGCTTGAGATCGACAGCTATACTTTATTTGCACTCAACCAGAAAGATGCCACTCTGATATATCCGTATCCGACATCCGAAACTTCTTATGGGCATATACAGGAGAAATAGATTATGAAAATCATACATTATATATCTGCCGCATTTATACTGGCATCGCTGATGTCCTGCGCCAAAGATCCCGTCAAGGAATTCAGCAGGGACAGCGCAACGGTGTATTTCAACGCATCATACAACGCTTTTTCGCTGATCGGGAAAAGCGGAGAAGAGATCGAGCTTACGATTCCGGTAAATCTGGTAGGGAACGTGGAGGACTATGACCGGACAATTGATATCAGCATAGATGATTCCACTGCCGTGCAGAACAAGGATTACAGGATAGTGAAATCCCAGGTGGACGCCGGAAGTAAATCGGGAAGCATCGTGATTGCAGTAAAACAGCTTGATGACGATGTGGACGCCTTGTTCACCAAGTTCACAATCAATCCCAACGAGTATTTTCCGGAGACATATTCTTTAAGAAGGTCAGCCGTTATCGGATGGTCAGCATCATACGCACGTCCTAAACAGACCGTATGGCGTTACTGGCACTTGTTCTTCAGCACCGGATACAGCAAGAACTACCACAAACTTCTGGTCGAGCAGTTCGGCACAGACATCGAACGATATACGAACAGCAAGGGCTATGCGGCCGCTGATTCTGAACTTATCTTCAAACTGCCTACCTGGTGGTACTCGGCATCACGTGAATTCAGAGAAATGGTCAGGGCCCACGACGCAGCAAACCCGGACTCACCGTATATGCACAGTGACGATTATGAGTCTTATGACACCTATTTTGTTCCTGTAGGAGAAGGCACGAAGCCAGACAAGACTCCTACGATTCTCGAAACGCTGAAAAACATGTAAGATGAACAAGCTTATCAAATATCTGATTCTCACCATATTGACCGGGATAGCCGTTGTCTCGTGCTACAAGGACCAGAGCACTGAGGCGTCTTTCACTATTCCCGAAATCAAGTTGACCGGACTTGACGACCGCATCGAAGTGGTTTACGGACAGGAACTTTCTCTGAAAGCCGAGGTTTCTCAGGAAGGAAGGACCGCAGACGATTTCACCTACCTGTGGGAGATTGATTTCCAGACTGACAATCCGGACAACAGGCTCGAATTGGCCGACACGCCGGAACTGACTTACAAGGTTTCGAACACGCCTTCGGACAAGCCGTACAACCTATCCCTGAAGGTCACAGACAAAATTACCGGACTGACCGCGATCTCCTGGGCAAAAGTGTATGTAAGTTCATCACTCGGAGAGGGTCTGCTGATTGCTTATACACGTGACGGAGGCAAAACCTCCGAGTTCGACATTGTGGCTGACCCTGTGCTGACATACGGATACACCGGCACCACTAGATATACGCGTGAACTGTATTCTCTTGCAAACGAAGGCGCCGTCCTTGACGGCAAAGTCCTGTCACTCTCGGAGATAGCCTGCTCCAACGGCAACACCCTCAACGAAAACAAGATTATCGCAGGCACGGACTCGCATATAATCGCCATTGACCCGCTCACATTCAAGAAGACTGCAGAGGACAAAGCATTGTTCAACAGCGTGAACGAAACATCCTTCAAGACAACCGCCCAGTTCAATTTCGGCAGTTACAGTTCCTGCGCTGTAGTGAACGGAACGCTTTACGGAATCGTGGACATCATAGACAACGTCTATTCAAAGGTCGCCTATGCAAAATCCCCGTCATCCATCTTCACGACCTGCAACTTCGGGTATTACGCTTTGGATCAAGGTTTTGCAGTCGTTTTCAACGAATATGACAGCAGGTTCTACTACGTTTACGGATGGTCGCTGATGAATGGAGCTCTGACAGAATATGCCGGAGACATCACTAAAAATTATACCGGAGCCACGGCTTACGGCGGAGGTTGTCTCAAAGGCAAAAAGCCGTCGCTGTTCCTCAAGACCGCTTCAGGTGAATGGGTTATCTGCGCATTCGACTCCACCAACAGTGATATCGTTGCTGAAGAATACACTGTGGACGGCACTGACCTGGACAATCTGGTCAGCGTTGCATTCTGCGACAACTCCGATTTGATGTACTACGCCACCCCTGACAAGATTTACTCCGTGATCATCAGCGGCGGAAAGACCACCGTCTCCGCACTGTCCTGGAAACCGGACTCCGCAGACGAGAAAATCACCGGCATACGCCAATATACCCAGGGCTGGTACGGCACACATCAGTACTACCTGGATTCATACGAATTCCAGTTGCCTTACAACAGGCTTCAGGTGTTGATCACGACCTACAATGAGAAGACAGGAGAAGGCAAAGTCTATATGAGACCTTTCAATATCAGCACCGGGCGTTTCACAATGAAAAGCAACGGCACGCTGTCCGGATTCGGGGAAATCACAGCCATCGCACCGACATTCAAATAACAGAATATGACAAAACACACGACTATATGGATTGGGATTGCGCTTGCACTGCTGGCGCAGACATCTGCCGGAGCATCGGAGATGAATATCTGGCCTTTCAAGAAGAAAAAGGCTGATACGGAGAAGGTTGACACCGTGAAGACTCCAAGCAAATACGAAAAGCTGTTCAAGAAGGAGCAGAAGAAGGCTGAAGGCTTCATCACCGTGCATCTGAAAGAGGGCAAGGTGTATTTCGAGATTCCCGATTCAGTATTCGGAAGAGACCTGCTGCTCGGCTCCACGGTCAAATCCATCAGCGACAACGCGAACGGCATCGTGGGCTCGAAGGAAGACCTCATCCATTTCACATTCGTCAAGAAAGACAGCACCGTGTATATGCGCAGGCTCGATTCCGAGTTCATCACGGATGACGCGAACATAGAGAGAGCCCTATCGCACAGCAGGACTTCATATATTATGAAGAAGTTCCCGGTGAAGGCTTGCAATGCGGACAGCACTGCATCAGTCATCGATGTAACAGGCGTATTCCTGTCCGACAACAAGGAACTCAGCCCGTTCTCAAGTTATGCGGCATACGCCAGCTACAACAGAACCGACTCTTTCAACAAGGACCTTTCGTTCATCACAGACGTAAAGGCATTTGATGATAATCTTTCCGTAACATCAAGCCTGTCATACACTTACAGCCTAACCAACGTGCATACGCAGAAAACCGTCCGGAAGAATGCGCATCTCACGGCGGAGGTAAACAGGTCAATACTAATGCTTCCGAGGAAGATTTATCATCCGAGAACGGCCGACCCGAGAATCGGATTCTTCTTCACCGAAAGGACCAAGTTCGCAGGAATCAACAGCCTCTCCGCTCCGGTATATTTCGTCAACAGATGGAGACTCGAGCCGTCCGACACCGCAGCATACCGCAGAGGCGAACTGGTGGAGCCTGTAAAGCCCATAACATATTACATTGATTCCGACTTCCCTGAATGGTGGAAGCCGTATATAAGAGAGGCGGTAGAACAGTGGAATGAGGTTTTCGAGGAAATCGGATTCAAGAATGCTATTGTAGCGAAGGACTTCCCTGCCGATGACCCGGCATTCGACCCGGAGAACATCAAATACAGCTGCATACGCTATGCTCCGATAGGCATCCAGAATGCGATGGGTCCGTCCTGGACCGACCCGCGAAGCGGAGAAATCATCAATGCTTCCGTGTATGTCTATCACGATGTCATCAAATTGCTTACGGGATGGATGTTTGTGCAGACCGCTCAGGCCGACAGCCGAGTGCGAGCCAGAGACATTCCCGAGGATCTTCTCGGCGATGCACTGATGTATGTCATCAAGCACGAAGTCGGTCATACACTGGGACTTATGCACAATATGAGCGGCTCCAGCGTAATCCCTGTGGATTCGTTGCGCAGTCCGTCATTCACACAGAAGAACGGCACCACGACTTCAATTATGGATTACGCCAGATTCAACTACGTGGCGCAGCCGGGCGATGCCGAGCGCGGAGTCAAGCTCACACCGCCGAATTTCGGTTCTTATGACAGATGGGCGATACGTTGGGGATACAAGCCGGTATTCGATATGCCTTCTTTCGAAGCCGAAACCGAATACACGACCAAGATGATAAGCGACTCGCTCAAGGCCGCTCCGTTCTACCGTTACGGAAAACAGCAGATGTCGGCATATCTGTTTGACCCGAGCTGTCAGACTGAGGACCTCAGCGACGATGTATTGAAGGCATCTGAACTGGGCATTTCCAATTTGAAATACATCACTGAGCACTTTATGGACTGGGTAGCGGACAGCACCGACACGGAGTACGAATTCCGCACATCGATCTACTCCGCAATCCTGAACCAGTATCTGAGATACATCGGCCACCTTATGATGAATGTGGGCGGTCTCTATAAGAATGAAGTCATCGCAGGCTCTCCATATCCGCGTTTCGCCAATGTCCCGAGGGATAAGCAGAAGAAGATAATGGATTTCGTCATCGCACAGTACAATGACCTGGACTGGCTGGACTCAAAGGAAGTGCTTTCCAAACTGCCGATTGTCGGCAAACCTTCCTCCGCAGTCCGCAAGTCTATCGCTTCCGATTTGTTCGTTGCACCATATCTTGCAGGCATGTCCGACGGCATCGCAACTTCAGAATACAGCGCCACAGAATGTCTGGACAGGATTTTCGACTTCGTATGGAAATCATCAGGGAAACTTACTGCAGACAGAAAGTCTCTGCAGAAGGATTTTGTGCAGACTTATATGAAGATGGCCGGATTCGCAATGCCGGGAAGCAAGAACGCGCTTGCGGACGAGAGCGATAATGCTGAACTTGAAGGGCTGCATATTTGCCGTGGATGCTGGGACGACTCACTCACGACAGGCTCACTGGATTATGACCCGGTTAGCGGCTTCGAGTGGATACCAAGAACAATATTCAATCAGGGCAGTTTCACAGCAGGCACCGTATATGCCGTGCTAATGAAGGCATACAAGAGGATGCAGACGCTCAAGGCTTCCGCCTCATCGGAAGAGGACAAGGCGCACTACGATTACCTTATGTCCACCATCAGTTACAGTCTCAAAAACGGAGCAAAGAAATGAGAAAGAAAACATTAGTCTCGCTCATCCTGGCCTCCGCGCTATGCTTTGAGCCTGTGTTCTGCGGCGCCGCTCCTTTCAAATGGTTCAGAAAGAAAACGGCTTCGGCGGACACAACTGCCACCGCAAAGAAGAAAACCCCTTACGAGAAGTTCCTCGCAAAGAAGGGTCTTGTCTCCGCAAAGGGTTCAATGACAGTATATAAAGACGGCGAGGACATATTCCTGGAGATTCCGGATTCGCTGGTCGGAAAGGACATCAGCATAAACAGTTACATCCAGTCCAGCAGCAATCTGGCGCTGAACGGCGGCTCAGACGTGTCGGGAAGAAACACGTTCTGCAACATCCGGAATACGGATTCACTGATATTGTTCACTACCGTCGCCCCGGTATTCGCAACAACGGACTCAACAATCGCGAAAGCGTTGTCACAATCCCGCTCAGCCTCGGTCATATTCTCATTTCCAATCAAGTACCGCAACGGCTCCAACTATGTGATAAAGGCGAATTCGCTGTTCGACCTGTCCGAAGACAAGACCTTCAGCCTGTATGGCGCCTATTACGACGACACTCAGATTTATGAGGCGACACTGGACAGCGACCTGTCCGAAATCCGGAAAGTGATGTCATTCTCCGGCAGCGTTGCCGTAGTGCAGGACGCGACATTCAAGGTGCAACTGCTTACGAATTATGAGAAGCATCTGTCAGCCACCATCGTCACGACGGTCACGATACTCGGTGACACGACAATGCCCAGAAGGGAGGCAGACAGCAGAATCGGTGTAAACACGACTTCCATTCAGGCTTATGATTCACATTCAGGAGTGAAAACGCTGAAGATCGCCGACAGATGGGACCTCAGGGACGGAAAGAAAATAACGGTCTATATAGACACGCTACTCCCTGTGACTTGGCAGCGCGCCATAAAAGAAGGCCTCGAAGCCTGGAATCCCGCTTTCAGAAAGATCGGCCTGGGCGATGTGATATCCGCAAGGCCTTATCCTTCAGACAGTTCTTTCTCGGCATACAATCCGAAGTTCAGCACCGTCTCATTCTTCTATGGAACCGGGCAGAACTTGAAAGAACCTGTGGGGCGATTCTTCAGCGACTACCGCACAGGCGAGATTCTGAGCACGTCCATCGACATCCCTCGGGACTATCTCAAATACATTCAGTTCAGGTGTCCATATCTTATCGGGGACGTTGACAAGAGATATTTCAGATACAATATCCCGGACGATGCCGTGTGCGAAGTTCTTCGCGCAGACATAATGAGGCTGTTCGGAAAATGCCTCGGCCTGGCATCCAACTATGCCGGCTCTCTGGCATACACTCCGGAAGAGTTACGCAGTCCTTCGTTCACGCAGGAGCACGGAATCACGGCTTCAGCGCTTGACAACGTACTTTTCAACACGCTCGCAAAGCCCGGTGACAAGGAACGCGGAGTCGTCACTGTCATCGACAGGATAGGGCCTTATGACGAATATGCCATAGAATGGCTGTACAAGGCATTCCCGGAAGGTTGCAACGAAAAACAGGCCCTCGACAGCCTGATCCGCAGCAAAGCTGGCATACGGGAATATCTGTACGTCCCGTCACAGATGAACGCCCCTGATCCGAGGGCGAACCAGTACGACTTGGGAAGTGATCTGATGGCATCATTCGACGCGGCAATGTCGCACTTGTACTATGCCGCGGCCAATTCAGACAAATGGCTGAGAAATCCTGAGATTCCGGAAGAGGAATTCCGCAATCTTTATGTGGAGTGGATCTGGCTTCAGATGCTGAACAATATATGTATGCTGTATCCGTACGTCGGGGGAATAATGTCCGAAGATGTCCGCGCGGGAGATGACGTGGCGAGATTCTCTGCAGTTCCGGAAAGTCTTCAGCGCACTGCCGTCAGGAAAATAATGGACACGCTGCTCGACGTCAGCTGGCTTGACAGCAACAAGGAACTGATGCACCTGTCCGGCGCCTACAGCACGTATATGGGGATGAATTATCTTAACGCCATCCAGCAAAGCCGGCTGCTGACCAGACTGGGATTCGTATGCCGGGCGTGCAGGATTGCCGGAAGCACATACACGGCAGACAAACTTCTGTCCGACCTCCAGGACATAGTCCTGAAGAATGTCGCCAAAGGCAAACTGGACAAGCAGGAGGACACGATGCTGGGCATATACCTGTCAAGACTGATATATATGTCTCCGGTGCTGACTTCAAACTTGAAAGAAGCTATGAGGGTCAAAAGCCTGACATTGACAGAAGATTATACGACACCTCTTTCGTCTGTAGATGAAACGGACACCGAAGAGCTGGGATGGCTTGCAGTAAAGTACTTGAAGCAGGCCAGGAAGATACTGGTCAACGGCAAGTCCAGGACTTCAGACTCATACACATCCGGACAGATAGATTATCTGATTCAGGTGATAGACTACAGCCTAGGCACAAAATAGAAAACAAAATAAATCATAACAATGGCATCGGCCGGGCCGTATGCCGAATGACGAACTTATTAAACACACGCTTATGAAACATTACTTTTATGCACTCGCTGCGGCACTGGTATGTGTTGCGGCCTGCCAAAAGGAAGAAAAGGAAGACACTCTCGAACTTTCGTCTTCATCTTTCGTCGTAACGTCTGAAGGCGCTTCTCAGACAATTCATTTCCAGACGAACAACAGCTGGAACATTTCTGCGGACAAAGACTGGGTGACATTCAACGCAGTCAGCGGTGACGCAGGCGAATGTGAAGTCACTGTTAACGTCGATGAGAACAAGACTTATGACAGCAGAACCGCCACCGTAACATTGTCGGCAGGCAAGAAACTTTCCAAGATAAATGTCAGCCAGGCCGGAAAGACAGAATTCGGCACCGCAGTGACATTCAATGTAAACTATGAAGCCCAGGATATCACAATCGCAACAGTTTCGAATGTTGAATACTATGTCGAAGCGTACGATGACTGGCTTACCGTAGTACAGACCAAGAGCAACCCTGAAGAAGGAAGCATCGTGCTACACGTTGACGAGAACAACTCTGTAGCAGACCGCTCAGGTTCCTTCTCCGTTTTCACCAAGGACGGCAGCTATAAACAGGACTATGTAGTAAATCAATCAACTGAATATCAGGTTCTTTCATCAGCAGAAGGCTACCATCTCGGCAGAGTGCAGCGCATCTACAATTCAGAGACTTGGGAATACACAAGCGACAACCAGTTTGCCGTAGTTCTTTCAGACGAGAGCACATCTGTAACTCTGGTATTCAACGAGGCAGAAACTGCCACAGGCATTGCAGCCGGAGAATACGCAGCAGATGCCACAGGTGAGCACAAGGAGTACACATTCTCGCTGAAAACCACTGACGGCAATGAGAAATACTACACCGGCATCGTTGCTTCAGGTTCTGAGACAACAGTTTATGACGGTCTCATCAGTGTCGAGGTATCTGACGGCTCCTATACTATCGTAGCCAAGTTATCTGACGCTTCCGAGACAATCCACTCTTATTATTATCAGGGCCCTGTCTCATTTGAGGACAAGACCTTCGGAGCGCAGATAATCGGTGCTGAATACAACGGAATTTACAACACTTATTTCACGACGAAAGCCAACGCTTTCAGCTTCCCTATATATATCAGCAAAGCAGCCGCAGACGGACAGGCTTATCTGTGCTATACATACATTACATTGTACACCCAGGCAGGAGATATTGACAAGACTTCTCTTCCGGAAGGGACTTATACTTACGAATATCCTTCAGAAGACGAAAGCCAGACTTACAATAGCGGCATAACCAATGCAAAACCAGGCACTTTCTTCATTTCATCCGGCAACACTGACCTTGAGAACTCTTCTATTGAAGTGGCTGAAGGCAGCGTCCCTGAGCTCAAAATCACAAGCAAGGGCAACGGCTACTACGATGTCACTCTGAAAGGCAAATTCAATGAGATCCAGAGCACCTATGATGATGATTGGAACGAGACCAGAACAGTTGTAAGCACATTCGACTACAACGGAGCATTCTCTGACGTCTATGCCAAAGTTTCTGACGGCTCGGTTGCTCCTGTTCCTGACGGAGACGCCGTATTCAGCAGCGTATTGACTGCTCAATACGTATCTATGTGGTTCGGGGATCCGTTCAACACAGACGACAACTTCTTTGTCTGCGGCTTCCAGTACGTGAACAATAATTACACCGTATATCTTGCACTCAATATCAAGGGAGACTGGACATTCGAGAAAAACTTCAACAAGAAATATTGCAGCACTCCGTTCCACACAGGCACATTCAATTTCTCGTCAACAGCAGCCGACGATGCCGTGATGCCAATAAAGTACAACGGCATTTGCTATTGCTTTGTCCAGAACAATTATACCGGAACCAAGATGCCAATCAGCGGTGGTTCAGTAACATTCACGGACTCAAGCATTGAGTACAACCTGAAAGCGACGAGCCCTGTTGACGGCAACACTTATACCTTCACAGGTTCGCACGCCGCTACGTTCTACTATGCACGTGATTACTCTTCAGCCGCGTCAAAAATAACACTGTAAAAAAGAGGGGTGGCGCTTTTTGTCATCCCCATCGAAAATCTTATTACCTTTGGAGTTGCGGAACCGGCATTTCGGTTTCGCAACTTTTTTAGTATCGGGGATACTGCGAGCAAAGGCAGATGCCGTTTTCCCACGCTGGATTGAAGGATAAAAAAGAAGCCTTAGTGAATAGCAGGTACAAACGATATGCACTCAGGAGGACCTATAATGAGAATAGAAGAAGCGATACTCTATGTTCTTGTCGAGAACAACGGCGGGTTGCGCACACAGCAGATTGCCGACATCATCAACCGTCGGCGTCTGCACGTCAGGAAGGACAACCAGCCCGTAACTTCGGCGCAAGTCTATGCCGTCGTTATGCACCACCCCGACACCTTCGTCAAAGCCGAAGGCCGCATTATGCTGATGATATAGACTAGCACAAACTAAAAAGAGATAACTGAGTTGTTTTTTGCTAGTCTGAGCAGTTTTTAGCAAAAGTTTCCTAATTAAGAAACTTTTGCTATTTTTGCGCTAAAGAGAACTATTTATGCAAGCATCCATTATAATAGACGGGAAAAGGACAAGTGCGTCTGGAAGCATAATCCGGCATTACCGCAAAATAAAAGGCTTGACTCAAGATGAACTTGGCGAGCGACTCAGAGTAAAAAAGTCCAGAATATCAAAGATTGAGAATGACGACAATCTGGATATCAATGTGCTGATTAACGCACTGAAGCATCTTGACGTAGAGGCTCAAGTGGTGGTCACCGCAAAAAATCAATCCGAAATGGAGGAGGTATATACCTTCATCACCTCGTGCATTGACGCGTTCGCAAAAGCAAAAGGACTGACCCAAAAGGCGGCGTTCAATTATCTGAATCTTTTCAAAGGAATCAACCTCCTTGTATCCTGCTACGATGCCGAAATCACTCTTCCTTTGGATGAGATATTGAATGACCTGACTCTGGTATGTCAAAGAAACGGCGGGAATGTCAGATGATGAAGCTATACCACGGCACAAATGTAAAATTCAGCGAGTTGAATCCTAATCTTAGCCGAAATGGACTCGACTTCGGTAAAGGTTCATACCTTACTCCTGATATTGAACAGGCGTGGGCTATGGCAAGACGAAAACAATTGATTTTCGGCGGACAAAGACTAGTCATTGAATATGATTTCGATGATACCTGCCTTTACGACACCGATTCAGGATGTCTGAACTTTGACACCTACAATGAGGATTGGACTGCGTTCGTCTTGAAAAACAGAAACAAAATATGGAACTTTTCCCATTCCTACCTTGTAATATCCGGACCAGTGGCCGACGGTATTATGCCAACTGTCATCAATGATTATCTGAAAACATTTCCAGATGAAGCAACCGCTTTAGAAAGAAGCAACCTCTCACGATTGACGAGGCAACTAATTTTTCACAAAGCAGAGGCCCGACAGGTATGTTTTCATACTGCAGAAGCAGTTAAGAAATATTTGAAATTCGTTACAATATATGAGCAGTAATACGGAGCAAGTTAACGACTTTGTAAAGCAAGCCGCATTGTTTATCGCGGAATTCAAATCATTGTCAGTCGAGGACGCATTATCGGTCGTCTATAACTCGGAGACATTCCGGATTATCGATGAGAACAGAGCTGAAGGTTTGACGCCTCAACAGCTGTTGGAGATGTTCAAGAACGAGGTCGTGACAGGGAAGGTATAGGAAACAGCCGGGACTTCCCCATTCAGGAAAGGCTACAACAGCGCCTGAGCGGCTCACAAAAAAAAACGCCCGGCAAGCAGAGGTGTTTGCCGGGCGGGGAAATTAAAATCTTTTACTATTCGTTATTCGTAAGTTACTGTCATAGAGTTTGCTCTCCATTGAGCAGAATTAGTAAACGTTACCGTACCTGACGATTCTGTTAATAAAATTGAAACTGTTTTACCATCGCTAGATTTCGTTACAGTTCCCAATTTTGAATTTTTCATAGTCGTTTCTAGCGTCCCTCCATACGATGCTGAAGCACATACAATTTCTATTTTTTTTATCTTTCCATCAGAACAAGAAACTGAGAATTTATTCTTTTGATAAAATCTTCCTGGATTTGTATACTCTGCAGGAGCAGTAGCACCAGAACTACCTTTAGAATCCGAATATGTTATCGATTTCCCTTCCTCCAATGTAACATTTTCACTGCCACTAATCAAAGAGCCTGTAGCAACTTTTTCGTTATCTGATTTATTAGGCTCTTGAATAATCGTTATAAGCGCGG
>CAVKAQ010000041.1:18598-19507 GCA_963654225.1 Butyricicoccaceae bacterium
TTGTTGTTATCGAATTTTTTGCCGAAACAATTATGTAGGCAATACGAGCGCTATCTCCGTTATTAGATTCTGCAAAAAAAGATATTTTTCCTTCTGCATATTCAGCAGTACACCAAGAAGATTCTGAGGAGGCGGTATTATCATCATACACACCGCATGTAACTTCACCTTCATTTCCAGTTATAGTCACGTCTACACTATTTATGTCCTCATCATTATAGGCTAGGGTAACCGAACTTTCTGCCAGAATAATCTCAAGAGGATCGACCTTTCCAGCAACTATCATCAAGTTGTCAATCCAATAACGATTCTGAGTATCACTTGTAACAGTAATTGAGGTATAACTATTTATAGCTGGGATGTATATATAATAGTCATCATAATCAGCAGAAAGTTTTCCCGTATCGTAGTTACTACCATTTACTGAGATTCTTACTGCTGGATTGTCATTATTATATTTCTTCGCCCTAATAATAACTGTCGATTCTGTAGAAAGATCTAGTGGTACAGTTTGTATGATTCCGGTCTCGTCCGATTTTCCTACTTTTAACGCACCAGCTTCTCCTGTATAAATATTTTTAAAGGTTGAAAATTGGCTAAAATCCTTAATATTTGCGACAATGTCGGTTGTAGTCGTTGCTGCAGCAAAATCCTCTTCAAAAGGAAGTGTTAGCGCTGGTGTACTTACGACATAATTTACCTTCTTGATATGTCCTGCCGTGAAGGTAACATCGCTTGTAAGGGTAAGGGTTTTCTCAGCACCGTTGACGGAAACAGTGAGGGTTGAACCACTTGAAACGGTGTGAGGCTTGATTGCGATATAGAATTTTGCAGTCTCGCCCTGTGCTATTGCTGTGCCGTCCTTGACGGTAAGGCTTGCGGTATTGCTGACATAAGAACTACCACTCG
>CAVKAQ010000042.1:0-19150 GCA_963654225.1 Butyricicoccaceae bacterium
TGTCCACCCGGTAAAAATGACGAGCTAATCATCCTACTTTTTGTCCAAGTGACCTAATTCTGAAAACAATGTGGATGATAATACTTTTAGTGTTGCCGATAGTAGGGCTATGGTACACGCTTTGGCATATATGGAATCTCTTGCCGTTCTCTAACGGTTGCCGATGGATTGTGGTCGGTATCTGCATCGCACTCTTTCTTACGATGTTTCTGACATTCTCGAGAGCCATCGAGAAGATGCCGTTGCGTCTGGCAACGATGACTTACGAGATAGGGAATAGTGTCATCTTTATCCTTCTTTATCTGGTGATGATTTTCCTAGTGCTTGATATAGCCAGATGGACGCACCTCGTCCCTAGGGAATGGCTGTTCAATAACGGTCGCACAACCCTAGGCATACTCGCCCTGATGGTTATTATCTTCGGTTATGGCTATGTGCACTACTTGAACAAAGTGAGGGTTCCATTAGAAATTAAGACTTCCAAGGCTATTGGTCCGGGTATTGATTCACCAAAGGATGACTCTGGAAAGAATAGTGTGAAAATCGTGCTTCTGAGCGACCTTCACCTGGGATATCACAACCGCCGTGGGGAATTCCGGAAATGGGTGGATCGGATTAATGACGAGCATCCCGACTTGATTTTGATAGGAGGTGACATCATCGACATCAGTGTGCGTCCCTTGTTGGAGGAGAATATGGCTGAGGAGTTTCATCGGCTCAATGCTCCAGTGTTGGCTTGTCTCGGCAACCACGAGTATTATAGCGGAGAACCTAAGGCGCAACAATTCTACCGGGAAACAGGTATCACTCTGCTCAGAGACAGCGTGGCGATGATGGGCGACTTGCGTATTGTTGGCAGAGACGACCGCACAAATCCTCGTCGAAAGTCGCTAAATGAAATCCTCGCCTCGGCAGAATCGGAAGTGAAAATGTCAGAAAAGCCTTTCACAATCCTCCTTGATCATCAGCCTTATCATCTTGAGGAGGCCGAGCAGAATGGCATAGATTTCCAATTCAGCGGGCATACCCACCGCGGACAAGTATGGCCCATATCCTGGATTACCGATGCTCTCTATGAGGTCGCATTCGGAAGCTTGCAGAAAGGCAAGACACAGTATTACGTGAGTTCTGGTATGGGAATCTGGGGCGGCAAGTTCCGCATCGGCACTCGGTCTGAATACGTCGTGCTGACCATCGTGCAATCATAGGTTGACCTATAGCAGTGCTTCCTCAATGTTGTTTGGGGTAATCACTTTGAAAGTGGAGTCAGGATATGCGTTAGCAAATGAGGCAGGACATTTTGCGTTGGCTTTAGCTGGATTCCACTTGAACTCGAATGCTTTTATCATCCCGTCCTCCTCTTCCAGATAATCAATCTCACTTTGGTCTTTTGTCCTCCAGAAATATGATTGGGCGAAACTGTTGCTGTATTCTTTCATCTTCATCTTTTCAGATACGATAAAATTCTCCCAAAGAGAGCCACAATCGGCTCTATTGTCTATTGGGGCGAGGTTACCGATGACAGCATTTCTGATCCCGAGGTCCCAGAAATATATTTTTCGGCTCGTTTTCAATTCGTTCCTTAGATTTCTTGAAAATGAGGACAGCCTGAAAATGATATAGGATTTTTCAAGCACGTCGATATATTTTTCCACAGTCTTGGAATCAATGCCAAGTAATACGCTGAGCTCGTTATATGATACCTGGTTTCCGATTTGAAGAGATAATGCCTTGAGAAGCCTCACAAGGATATCTGGCTTCTGCAGTCTGTCTATAGCCAACAGATCTTTATACAAATAACTGTCGGTAAGTTCTTTCAATACGGTCTTTTCATCCGAAGGGTTGCATACAACCTCGGGATAATATCCATAAATTATCCTGTGAGGGATCATTCTTTGCTCTTCCAGAAAAGATGTGTGCCCGACCATTTCAGAAAAAGATAGCGGGAACAGTTTCAATTCTCTCTTTCTCCCGGTCAGTGATTCGTTAATCTTCGAGAATAACTCAAAACTGCTGCTTCCTGTTGCAATGACTTGAACACCAGGAATCTGATCGGTAATCAGTTTTAGTTTAAGCCCTACATCGTGAATGCGTTGAGCTTCATCAATTACTATGATTTGTTTGCTGCCGATAATTGCTTTCAAACGCGTTGAAGAAATATTTCTGAATAATTCTCGAACATCATCGTCATCCCCGTTTAGCCATAGAACATCATCGTCATTGTTTAATAAAGATTGCAGTAGAGTGGATTTTCCTACTTGCCTGGCACCCATCAAGGTTATGGCTTTACCTGAACCTATCAGGTCTTTTATTCTTTGTGATAGTATTCTCTCAATCATACTGCGTATAAGTTAGAAGTTTGGCGCAAAATCCTTACAGACGCAAATATAATCAAATTCCGAAAAACTCGCCACTTTTTCGGAATGGATTCCTGAAAACTCGCCACTTTTTCGGAAAAACTGGTCACTATTTTTCTAAAACCGGTGTTGAAACTATGGTTTCAGAAAAATAAGGGCGGCGAATGCGGGCTCAACTTCCCTGAGAACGGCTGTGGTTTGGAAAGAAAATATGGCGAAGTGAAGAACAATTCAGTTAACTTTACGGAGGTTATGAAGGCGGTTATTGTCATAGATTCGTTCAAGGGATGCTTGACTTCGAAAGAGGCCGGAGAGGCTGCCAAGGAGGCTTTTCCTGCGGGAGATGCCGAAGTCTTTCTTGTGTCGGATGGAGGAGAAGGTTTCTCAACCATTGTCACGGAAAGTCTTGGCGGAGAATTTCGGACAGTATCCTGCAATGACCCACTAGGACGTCGGATTACTGCCAGATATGGGCTGGTGAATGATGGAAAGACGGCAGTGATTGAGACTGCTGCGGCGAGCGGTATCGGTCTGCTCAGAAAAGATGAACTGAATCCGGCAGAGGCATCGTCCTTCGGCACAGGCGAAATGATAGCCGACGCATTGTCTCAGGGAGTTACCGAGATATGGCTCGGACTTGGCGGCAGCGCCACGTGTGACGGAGGTACGGGAATGCTCAGGGCGTTGGGTTACAGATTTATGTCAAACGGTGCTGAAATAACAGATGCGAACGCAATCCTTAGCGCAATCACTGAAATTGATACGTCCAATCGCAACAGACTTCTCGACTCTTGCCGGATAACCGGGTTCTATGACGTGTCCGTTCCGTTTTGCGGAAACGGAGGCGCTGCGAGAATGTTTGCTCCTCAGAAAGGCGCTTCTGCACAATTGGTCGAAAAACTGGACGACGGGCTCTCACGATTTGCCGGAGTAATGGGCAACGGTATCACGGATTGCCCTGGAGCCGGAGCTGCCGGAGGCATCGGCGGTGCACTTCATTGTGTGCTTGGCGCTGAAATGAAATGCGGTATCGCCGCTGTGCTCAATATCTTAGGATTGGACACGAAACTGAAAGACTGTGACCTCGTCATTACCGGAGAAGGTCGGGCAGACGAACAGACGCTGCAGGGCAAAGTCTCGTCCGGAGTGCTCGAATATGTAAGACATCATTCTAGGAGGCCGATAAGAGTGCTGTTGGTGGCCGGGCGGATATGCGACAGAGAGGAGCTTCTTGCTGCCGGGTTTGCTGACGTGCTTCAGGTGACGCCGGAGGAAATGTCACTCAAAGATGCCCTCAAACCGTCTGTCGCCAAAGCAAATATCACCCACGCTGTATCGGACTATCTGGCCTCCAAATCAAAAAAAACTGTAATTGTGCGCAACTTATAGTGTATCAAATCGTTATAATTACCATTCGTAATTTTGATATTTATTTGTAAACTCCTGAGATTCAGGTAAATATCATTTTTTTTTAATAATATCTGCGTCCCATTTTATTGTGCTGTAGCTTTAAAATTATTACTTTTGAATTCGAACTTATGTATAGACACCTTAGAATCAATTGAATAACATTCAAATGGCTTCTTAAAATCCTTTCAGGTTTATGTCAAAATGTCCTCCTGTGCAATCTCGCAATATAAACTCTCCAATATAGTCTCGGATTTCAGGGTCCATCAGCAAAATCAGAAGTTAATCATTTAATATATCAACAATTATGAGTTTCGAAAAGACTATCAAGGCTTTTATCAGTCTTTGCATCTGCACATTTGTCGCAGCAGGGTGCAACTCCAAGAAAGACGGACCTGATACACCGGATCCGGTAAAGCACTTTGAGATAACTGTTTCAAATGTAGGGACAATGACTTGCGTCCTCAATGTTTCAAGGGATGACCAGACAAGGCCATTCTATTATTCAGTAATCAAGAGGTCTCAGTTCGACTATCTTGCAGATAATTTCCAGGATTGTGCTGCTGCATATCTCAAAGGGAATTATGACTTCCTTATCAATGATTACGGTGAAACTGAAGAAGAAGCTTTGGCAGAGTTGGTTCTATGGGAGAATCTGGAAGACTCAAGCATAGGTTATCTCTACGGCAGCACTGATTATGTTGTCATAGCCGGATATGTTACGGAAAACGCTGAACCTGACGGCGATTTCGAATATTATGATTTCACCACAGCTTCCCCGGAGCGCTCAAGCAATACATTTGAGGTGAACCTGGACGAGTATGGCGCACGTAGCGCAACTTATACCGTAACTCCTTCGAATTCCGACGAGTATGCTATAGCATTCGTTCCGAACAAAACGATAGAAAGTTATACTGATGATGACGATCTGGTAGAATATCTGTATAATACACTGGGATGGATCGAAGTCTATCACGATACGTGGAGTGACACTAAGGAACTTAAAGCCGGTACTGAGTATGCGCTTCTGGTATTCGGTGTAAAGGATTATGCCGCAACTACCGCTGTCACCAAGGTTATATTCACGACTGCGCAGGCGGGTGATCCTACCAAGTTGACGTTTGACTATACCATAACTGACGGTTCTGTGCAGGGTTTTGAAATCAATGTTACAGTTACACCTTCCGATAACACCGTGGATTACTTCTGCGAGCTTGTCAATTCGGATTGTACAGCAGAACAGTTTATAAAGTATATGGAAGAGAACATAACGGAATTCGCGGATTATGGTCTTGACAGAGAGTCATATTTCCAGATGTTCAGTACTTATGGTGTTGACGAATCAACATATACGATTTATCCTGGTGAAACCGGAAAGCTTGCAGTGCTTCCTATAAAGAACGGGGAATTGGAGTTCGCCTGCGATCCTATTTTCAGTGATGTGTTCACATTCGATGAGGCCAAAACAAGTGACGCGACTCTGGACATAACTTGGGACAAGTACTATGACGGAGCTGAAATCGCCAAGATTGATGCAGCTTACGAATATTTCGGAGAGAATGCTGTGTTCCCTGTGACAGCGACTTGTACCGGCACAAATTATTATTATAATGTTTATGTGGAAGACGGTAAAACATATGCAAGGGAGGATCTTATTTACACTATACTCTCAGGCACATCTTCGTCATACCCTGGCGACTGCTGGGCTCCATTTGGACGCGATGGCGTAATCTACGGCTTTGCGATAGATGAGAACGGCGTCTGCGGTCCTATATTCAAGAAGAACTTCAACTTCAGCAAGGATGGCGCATCTCCTGCACAGGAGTATATCGACAGCCACAGCTACGAATACTATTCAGTTCAGTCGAGCAAAAAGCCTTCTGCCCAGGCAAAATTCAAAGCGTTGTTCTTTGACAGCAAGGGCCCTGAACTTATGAACAAGTAACAGTACCTTACGACTATACAAACAAGAGAGGATGGCTGATTCCAGCCGTCCTCTCTTGTTTATTCATCCTCCTCTCATTCTTGTCTTTCTACAGCATTCTCTCCCATTTTCTATGTACGTCCGCTAAAATGCTAATCTATAGATAATTCTGAATGTCGTCACAAATGAAGAAGAACAAAAACCAATAGTCCTTGAATACTCTTCGGAAAACCTTAAGCGCACGCTGTATTTCAGATGTAACGTGCCGTTGTGTTATTCCGTATAAATCTGCTATATCTTTGTACGTCAGTCCTTTGACTTTTGCATCCAAGAATATTCTGAATGTTTGTTCGGGCAGAATCTGTCGACATTCTTTAATGCATCCGTCAAAATCGGTTTTGAATATGGTCGTATCAGAGGTGATATCCGAGAGTATGCGTATATTTTCTTCCAGGATTGCTGCATTCTTAATGTTTTCCCGTATTCTGGACTGATTGCGAGTCTGTCTCAGATGATATAGGCACTTGTTAAGAATCATCCGGGAAAAATACCATTTGACATTCTGGACTTCGATAGTAGTATGATTTTCAAGTAAATATAGAAGACTCTCCTGGAAGATATCCTCAGCTTGAGACTTGTTGCTCAGGTAAGATCCTGCAAGAAGAATATAACTGGACTTGTTTTCGTTCAGCGATACCAATTCTTCTAGTGTTATCTTGTGCGGAGCGTTTCCTGACATAAAATTGTGTGGTCAAAATGGTTTGAGAATATCTTCTGCTTCGCAAATGTAAGAATCTATTTTGCGAAAAATATAAGAAAATCAAAGAAAACGATGTAAGAACAGTTTTCTGAAGCAACATATATATAAACCAACTGTAATAATTGCAATGAAGCAGTTTACCCAAGATGACCTTTTCAGATTCTTTAGAGGAGAATTCTCTGAGAATGAAATAGACCAATTGAATAATTGGATTGAGTTTGACGAAATGAATCGCGAGAAATACAGTAACGCACATAGGACTTTTGACGTTATGCTCTTAGAACGGATCGGCACTGGCGAATCCAATACAGGGAAGAAGTCAGGAAGACGGATGTTCCGTATCGTAGCGACCTTAATCGCGAATGCGGCGGCTATTGTAGGCGTCTTCTTTCTGGCAAGATATATGGCAGGCGAAAGTGTTCGTGACGAGATGGCTAATACTTTGACTACCATAGAAGTGCCTGATGGCCAAAGACTGGATATTACGTTGGATGACGGAACTAGAGTAAAGATGAATGCTGGAGCCGTGTTGAAATATCCTTCTATGTTTCGTGATGATTCCAGAGAAGTGCAACTGAGCGGGGAAGCGTTTTTTGATGTACATCACGATGAGGCGAGGCCTTTCACTGTACATACATTCGCTTCTGACATAAGAGTCTTGGGAACTAAATTCAATGTAAATGCGAACGAGGAGTTGAACAGATTTACAGCGGCTCTTGTGGAAGGGTCCGTGAAAGTTACCAATACCGCCAATGCGGACGAATTCATAATGATGAAGCCTTCTGACAGAGTTTCTCTTGAAAATGGACATCTGATACACAAGGGCCGTTATTCTCATTCGGATCTCAGTTGGATAGAAGGTATAGTCGTTCTTGATGAACTCAATTTCGACAATCTTGTACGCAAGCTTGAGAAGGCGTATGGCGTGGATATCGTTATTGAACGCGAAACAGTACCTTCAATGGAGGGAATTACCGGTGAACTCCGTATTTCTGACGGGATTGACCATGCGATGAAAGTATTGCAGCATATCGCCGCATTTGATTATTCGAAAGATCAGCAGACAGGGAAAATTTACATCCGATAGACGTGTAGTCTTCAGATTTGATGAACCCCTGCCTGGTCATATAATTAATTAACCACTAAACCAACAAAATATGAACAAAAGACAAAGTATTTTGCAAAAAATGCGTGGTCTGCTGTGTTTTCTTTTGTTAACCGTGCTGATACCGAGTTTGAACGCTCGTTCTCAGACGGATACCAGAATAACGCTGAATCTCGACAACGTTACTTTGACGAAGGCGATGAACGAAATCAAGCAGCAGTCCAGATTTCTTTTCATTAACAAAGGAGTTGATGCTTCAAGAATTGTAAGCATACACGTCGAGAGCGAAGTTATAGACAATGTCTGCAAGGCCCTCTTCACCCCTGTAAGTGTGTCTTATATTATTGAAGGTGACAATATTATCATCACCAAGGCGCAACAACCGGAAAAAGAATCTCCTGTGACGATTTCAGGAATCATAAAGGATGCTTCGGGACAGCCCGTTCCAGGAGCAGGCGTAATCGAGCGAGGAACTGCCAATGGGACCGTGACCGATATGGACGGGCGCTATAGTCTCAAGGTCTCAGGAAAGGGCGTGACAGTGGACGTCAACTGCCTCGGATATCAACCAGCATCATTTACTGTAGGTAGCGGGACTGTTTACAACGCATTCTTGAACGAGGACACCATCTCCCTTGAAGGCACTGTAGTTACGGCTCTCGGAATTCGGAAAGAGGAGAAATCACTTTCTTACAATGTGCAGAAAGTTGAAGGCGACATTATCAACACCGTGAAAGAAGCCAATTTCGTCAGCTCGCTCCAAGGCAAAGTAGCTGGCCTTCAAATTAACCAGAGCTCCTCAGGTGCCGGCGGTTCAACGCGAGTCGTGATGCGTGGTCTGAAATCTATTACGCGAAGCAATAATGCACTTTATGTGATCGACGGTATTCCTATGCCGGATCTCAGGTCTTCACAGTCTTCAGGCATTTACGAGACACCTGACGGAGGAGACTTCGAGGGAATATCCAACCTCAACCCCGAAGATATCGAATCGATGTCTGTACTTTCCGGCGCATCAGCAGCCGCACTATATGGAGCGCAGGGTGCAAACGGCGTAATCCTCATCACTACAAAAAAAGGTCAGGAGGGAAAATTGAGAGTGAACTTCTCTAATAATACCACATTCTCCTCTCCGTTCGTGACACCTGAATTCCAGAATGTATATGGAACGTCCGCTACCGAGCCGGCGATGAGCTGGGGTAACAAACTTGAATCTCCGACTTCGTACAATCCGTTGGATTTCTTCCAGACAGGATTCAACACCTCAAATTCCATCGCTGTATCTCAGGGTAATGAGAGGTCACAGACTTATGTGTCTGCAGCCACGTTGAATTCTCGCGGAATTATTCCAAACAATACCTACAATAGATATAACTTCACGATACGCAATACTGCAGAACTTGTCAAAGACAAACTTATCCTTGACGTAAGTGCCAGTTATATGCGCCAATACAAGCGTAATCCAACAATTCAGGGACTTTACCACAATCCTCTTGTCGCAACATATCTGTTCCCTCGCGGAGACGATATCACCAAATATCAGATTTTCGAAAGATATGATGCCAATGCCGGCTATATGAAACAGTTCTGGCCTCTGGAATTTATAGACGGCGTGGAGAATCCTTATTGGGAGACCAAGAGGGAACTGTTTGAAAATACTGCGCACAGATACACTGTTTCAGGGACGTTGAAGTGGAATATTACAGACTGGGTGTTCGTAACAGGCCGTGCGCGTCTGGACAATACAACAATGGGCTACACCCGTAAAATATATGCGTCTTCCAATAAGCTTTATGCTTCGGAATTCGGTAACTATCAGGATAATACAATTCTTCACAATAATTTCTACGGAGATGTCCTTCTGACAGTTGACAAGAAATTCATTGACAACAAACTTGCCTTGACCGCAAATGTCGGCGCAAGCCTTGTAGATGACAAGAATAAGGCTTCCGGATTTGAAGGGCATCTGGCGACAGTCGCCAATAAGTTCTCCGTCTATAATATCAGTATGACGCATTCACAAACCAGACCTATGGCAGATCGTTGGCACGACCAGAATCAGGCGGTCTATGGTACGCTCCAGCTTGGTTGGAAAGGAATGGTCTATGTTGACGGAACAGTCCGGAATGACTGGTCTTCGCAGCTTGCTTTCACCCCGAATCAGAGTGTATGCTACTATTCGGTGGGCCTCTCAGGAGTTATCTCGTCTATAGCGGATCTTTCAGGAGCGGGCATTTCCTTCTTCAAGGTGCGCGGCTCATATTCCACTGCGGGTAATCCTCCCGAGCGTTTCATAACAGGCGTAAATACCCCGCTCAATACTGGCGGCAATATATCTTCCGATACCTATGCGCCTGCGAAAAACCTCAAGCCGGAGCTTACCAAATCTTATGAGGCCGGTCTTAATGTGAAGTTCTTTGAGGATATGATTGATCTTGACGTGACATATTATAATGCGACGACATACAATCAACTTTTCCAATATGACGCGGCTCCTTCTACCGGGTACAAGAAAGCCTATATCAATGCCGGTAAGGTAAACAACTACGGTATAGAGTTTTCTCTTGGCTTCAAACATTCTTGGAGGGAGTTCTTCTGGGGCTCGACAGTGACGTGGTCGATGAACCGCAATAAAGTGAAGGAACTTGTACCGGAAGGAACTTTGGATGTTACCGGCAAACCTGTCACTGTTGATGAAGTCAATATGGACTACGGCGGTTATCGTATGAAGGTGAGAAAGGGTGGTTCAATTGGAGACTTCTATGTTACAGGCCTCAAGACTGACGATTACGGGCGCATCTATGTTGACCCTAATACTAACACGGTGATTCTTGATCCCGACACGTGGATATATGGCGGCAATACGGAAGCCAAAGCCAGGCTTGGATGGAGCAACAGCTTCTCATTCAAAGGAGTCAATTTGTCCATTCTCATCGACGCCAGGATCGGTGGTCGCGGAGTTTCTGCAACTCAAGCTCTTATGGATAGATTTGGCGCATCTGCGGCTTCTGCTGACGCGAGGAATGAAGGCGGCGTATGGATTTCCGCTGACCAGAAGATTCCAGACGTCAAGACCTTCTACGCAAACAACGGTAATGGAATGTCGATGCTTTCGAATTATGTCTATAATTTGACCAATGTGCGACTAAGAGAGGTTTCTCTTGGCTACGATTTGCCTACATCCTGGTTTAAAGACAAACTCGGAATGTCAGTTTCTCTGGTGGGGCGAAATCTTTTGATGATCTACAACAAGGCTCCGTTCGATCCTGAGCTTACGGCTTCTACAGGCACTTATTATCAGGGTATCGATTACTTTATGCAGCCAAGTACAAGAAATATCGGCTTCAGCGTAAAACTTCAATTCTAAAATTCAGAACAATGAATATCAACATATCTAAATATAGACTTGCAGTCGTGGCTTCAGTTGTGGTGCTCGCATCCTGCACAAAGGATTTTGAGTACTTTAACACGAATCCGGATGCCGTGCAGTCCGTGGATGTAAAGTCTTACATTACCACAATGGAGATGGATGCGGTCATTCCGTGCAGCGATGAGGGTGCGAATGAGTTTCAGCGTGCCTGCAACCTTATGGGTGACGCATTCTCAGGATATCTTTCTCCAATACAGGCGTTCAACGGCGGTTCATATACCTGCACTTACGACCTGAACGGTACTGATTACAACAATGTCCCTTTCAGCGTGACTTTTACTAACGTTATGCCGGCTTGGCTTAATATCAAGTATGCCTATCTGAACGGAAACCTTGATGAAGGTTCTTGGGCTATTGCCGAGGTTATCAAGGTGATGGCAATACAGCGCGTGACGGATATTTACGGACCGGTGCCTGTGTCTCATTTCGGTGAAGATATTAATCCGTATGAATCTCAGGAAACTGTATACCAGGGACTTTTTGATGACTTGGACAAGGCTATCGCAATTCTGGAGCCTTATGCGGCGGCTGCGGCCGGATCATCTGCCACACCACCGCTTGGAGCGGCAGACATCATTTATGCAGGAAACTATATCTCGTGGCTGAAACTGGCAAACTCGGAGAAACTCCGTATGGCGATGCGAGTGCGTTTCGCAAATCCGTCACTGGCGCAGAAAGCTGCAGAAGAAGCGGTGGAATCCGGAGTGATGACAACTGCATCAGATGGAGCAAGACTGGCATCAACACAAACCATTCAGGTGTTCAACCCTCTAGAAGAAGTGTGGAATGCATATACTGACACCAGAATGGGAGCGACCATTGATGCATATATGAACGGGTACGACGACCCTAGGCTAAGCGCATATTTCAAAGAAGCGACTGTGGATGGCGCCGGATACCACGGAGTACGAAGCGGTATAAGATCGATGCAGAAACTTAATTACCTGTCTCTTTCCGTTCCGAATGTTGCAAAGAATACCCCTGTAGTGTGGATGCTTGCCTCTGAGGTGGCTTTTCTTCAGGCTGAAGGAGCATTGCTTGGCTGGAATATGGGCGGAACCGCAGAGGAATTTTATAACGGAGGCATAGCACTTTCTTTCCAGGAAAATGGTCTCAGCGGTGCAGAAGCTTACGCCGCAAGCGAGAAGACTCCGATATCTTTCGAAGATAAGAATACCGGGACGATCAAAAATAATTATGGACAACCGTCAGCTGTTACGCCGAAATGGGAAGAGGACGCCTCGGATGAAGTGAAATTGGAAAAGATTATCACTCAGAAATGGATTGCAATGTTCCCTAATGGTCAGGAGGCCTGGTCAGAGTTCCGTCGTACAGGATATCCCAAAGTGATACCTGTAGTCAATAATCTCAGCAATGGGGCCATAGATACTGATATCCAGGTCAGGAGAATGACATTCCCGAGATCCGAGTATGCCAATAATGCCGCTGCGGTGGCTGCCGCGACATCGCTTCTCGGCGGATCTGACAACGGCGGCACCAAACTCTGGTGGGACAAGAAATAATCATAATCGCAGAACAAAATGAAAAACATCATAAAATACTCTGTCGCATCTATAATGGCGGCATTCAGTCTGGCAGGATGTTCCGACTGGGTAAGTCCGGAAAGGGTTATTACCCAGATTCCGGAGAAACAGTCTCCGATAATTCGTGATAACGCTTATTACGCGGCATTGCGTGCTTATAAACAGACAAGACATAAACTTGCTTTCGGATGGTACGGCTCTTGGACGGCAAACGGTGCATCTTATCAGACGAGGCTTCAAAGCGCACCGGACTCTATGGATATCATATCTATATGGAGCCAGTGGCATAGCCTTACAAAAGAGCAGCAGGCGGATATGAAAGCTGTTCAGGAACTTAAAGGAACAAAAGTGACATTTACAATCTTCCTGAATAATCTGCCGGACGAGTTCAAGATAAACGGCGAGACGACAGATGAAGGAATAGAGAATTGGGCGGCGGCATATTGCCGTGACTCTATTGCCAAATATGGCTATGACGGAATAGATATCGACTATGAACCGGGATATGGAGCTGTCGGTGAATTCGTTGGACACGATAATGAACAGTTCAAGAAAGTGATTACGGCGATGGGTAAATATGTCGGACCTAAATCTGGCACCGGGAAGCTGCTCATAATTGACGGAGTTCCTTATGCGGTGCATTCGGAAATGGCTGAATATTTCGATTATGGTATAGTGCAGGCCTACGCTTCAAGCGGATATTCCGATTTGCAGAACAGGTTTGACAATGCTTATGCAAAAGGTTGGAAACCGGAACAGTACATTTTCGCTGAAAACTTTGAATCATACTGGAAAAATGGCGGCGTGACTCATCGTACAAGGGAAGGAGAGACTGTGAATTCTTTGCTTGGAATGGCAAGGTTCAATCCGGTACAAGGCTTTGCCGGAGGCTTCGGCGCCTATCATATGGAGTATGAATATGGCCGTTCGGATATGCCGTATATGTACATGCGCAAGGCAATTCAAGATGTTAATCCTGCCGGTGGCTCTTTGAAGGTTACGCTTGATGGAGATTCATTCGTTTCCATAACTGCTCTTATGGGAGAAGATGGTCATCCGGAAGAAAAGGTCAGCACTGCAATCAAGTTGAATTTTGCAAGACCGCTCGCAGAAGAAGTGACATTTAGGACTTCTGTTGACAACGGACTGGTGGAAACTTACAATGAGGAGAATGAAACTCAATACAAGAGCATGGATGCCGGTCTCGTAATACTTCCGGAGATTTCGGCTAAGAGAGACACGGCGGTGTCGTATGAGGCGCAGATAATCATTGATCCTACAAGCCTCTCGGAGGGCAAGTATCTAGTGCCGATAACAGTCAGTTTGCCTGAAAACGGAATTTATGCGTCTGCAACTGTTCCTCTAGTGAAATATATTCTGGTAAATGTGGCTGAAATCAATATGAATTTTGAGGCGACATCGGTCACCGGAGTGAAGATTGAGCCTACGGCTGAATGGGATTTCCATTGTTATCAGCAGAAAAATGATTCAGGCGCAAACGGCGTATGGAACGAGGATGCCTCGAAGATGTTCGATGGAAGCTACAGTTCAGGTGCCTGGTATGCAAGCAGCGCTTCCTATTCTTGGGGCGGAGGCGGAAACTTCATCATTACTATGGACAAGTCGTACTCTGTATCCGGTTTGGCGTGGAGTATCTATTATAGCGATGCAGATCCTGAGATTATAGACTTTACATACAGTGAGGACGGTAAGAACTGGAACAGCCTCCTGAACGGCAATTCATTTGTCCCTAAATATGATGACGACTGGCGCAAGATATTCCAGTTTGTAAAACCTGTAAACGCCAAATATCTCCGCGTGTTTGTAGGGCCTTTAAGCAAGGGTTATACGAGTATGAGCGAGGTTGAGTTATATACACCATCCAATTAGTTTAGAATATGAAACTTAATAAGATAACGTTTTTTTATGCAGTAGCCGCCTTGTTTGCGGCCTGCACTAATCCGGTAAAACCGTATGACGCCATCTATATGACAGATGCGCAGACAGCTCCTGACAAATCAATCACTATTGACGTTACTCCGGACGGGACAACACTTACTGTTTCGTCATCAGTCAATGCTATTGAAGATGTACAGGTGGAAATTGCCGTAGATACTGCACTTCTTGAGGCTTATAATAGGAAATACGAGAAAAACTATCTGGCGGCCCCGAAAAACAGCTTTGAGTTGAGCACCACCAATGTGACAATCAAAGCAGGTCACAATATGTCCGATGCTGCAGAATTGACAATCAACAGTATTGCGGACTTTAAAGAAGGCAGTACCTATTGCCTTCCTGTGACCATAAAGAGCACAAGCGCAATGAAAGTCCTTGAGCCGTCGAGAACCTTGTTCGTGGTTCTTAAAACTCCAGTAATCAGCAAGGCGATATATCTCGGTTCAAATAAATACACGGTTCCTTCATTTCAGCAGGAAAGCTCGATATCCGCGCTGTCGCAGGTGACAATGGAAGCGAGAGTTTATGTTAACAGTTTTGCTACAAGGGATCCTTATATATCGTCGATTATGGGTATAGAAGGTGTTTACTGTGTCCGTTTCGGAGATGTTAAGGTATCTCCGAATGCCGTGCAGATCTGTCACGATTCCTACCAGCCGGCAGCAGAGAGCAATAAGTTCGACACGAACAAGTGGTATCACGTGGCTGCTGTGTGGACAGGCTCTACATTTGACATATATATTGACGGGCAGTATGCTACCGGCGTTCCTGTCGGCGGAGAGACCATAGATCTTACAAGTGACAGTTCCGGAGGATTCCAGATTGGAGCGTCATATGGTGGCGGACGTCTTCTCTACGGATATGTCGCAGAAGTGAGAGTCTGGACCAGAGCGCTCAGTCAAAGCGAGATAGCCAACAATATGAACTATGTAGATCCTCATTCTGAAGGTCTTCTGGCTTATTGGAGAATGAATGCTTATGAGGCTGGAGAGAATGGAGGGAATATCGTAAAAGATGAAACCGGTCACGGTCACGATGCTATCAGTTCGGTAAGTAATCCGGAAATGATGGATACTAAGTGGCTGTAATACGATATCATAATAGCAAAATGGGATGGCCAATTTCGGTCACCCCATTTTCGTTTATCTTAAGTTACTTAGTAATAATTCTAGAGGACATCGTGGTCTTGAGCCGGCCTCTTTGCTCTGGATGCTTACCTTACAAGCCCATCCAGCTCGTCCCACGGGACATTTACGGTGATGATGCCTAGAGAGTAAGGTCCGATTTCATACTGACCATAAATATATGAGACGCCGGTCTCGGTTACCATAAAGTTGCCGTTCGGCTCAATGTCCTTCAGGAACAGTTCATCGTAAGATTCCTGGTCAGGCATTGCATCGTGCAGGTGCTCGGTAAGCAGCTTTGCGAGCGGCTCTTTGAATCCAGGCACGAAGAAATCGTCTTCCGTAACAGTCTTGCCGGTCTTCAAATTCATATTCACTGCAGAGAAACCTGTGTTACCGTGAGCTCCGCCTTCATATAAGTAATTACTTATCGTATAAGAAATCACATCGTTGTGGCGGCCGGCGAAATTGCCCTGTATGCTGTTTTCCCAAGCCAGCATCTCTGCACCGAAATCAGACTCGTCAGAATCAGATGAGTTCTTCTTGATGTCATCCAATAAATCCGAATTGGTCTCGCGATATTCTGCGACAAAGTCCTTTGTGTATTTGTCTGCAGCATCTTTCAGGTTCAGTCCGGCATAATCCTGACCGAATGCCGCAGATGCGATGTTCTCGTCAAAAGCCCGTTTTACGCTGTCCGATAGGCCTGCAACTGCATATTCCAAGTCGATGCTTACCTTCACTGAGTCTGTCCTTTCCGGAGAAAGCGCTTCGGCTACGGAAACTGTGAGTTTGTCCACTTTTACCTCCTGGTCAATGCAGGAAGTGATTACTGACATTGTTGTAACACTGCCGGCTATCAGCGCAACCAGTGTCCTTACATTTAATTTCATTTTATATCTGTTGTTTTAGAAACTTTTCGTTGAAAACTCCTCTTTTCCCCTATCTCTGGCAGGCCTAGTCGTTATTCATCTCGCGCATATCGACTTCATACCTCTTGCTGCTTCCCATCAGCCACTCGCAATAGTAGTCGGCCATTCTCCAGAAGAAATATTCGTTCATATCTCCGAATCCGTGTCTCTGTCCGGGGAGAATCAGCATATCGAATCGCTTGTTGGCGCGGATGAGAGCGTTCACTACACGTATCGTGTTGGCAGGATGCACGTTGTTGTCAATGTCACCGTGTACAAGCATAAGATGTCCCTTCAGGTTGGATGCAATCTGCGGGTTGGTTTCAATCGAGTAAACGAATGTGGTGTCGCCTGCTTCCACTTTCTCGGTTATTCCGTGATGCTGCTCGCTCCACCACCTGTTGTATATGCCGTTGTCGTGATTTCCTGCGCAGGAAACTGCCGCCTTGAAGAAATCAGGATATTTGAGAATGGCTGCGGTTGACATAAATCCGCCGCCGGAATGCCCGTGAATGCCGACTCTGTCAAGGTCAATCCAGGAATATTTTGCGCCAAGCTGCTGGATGGCATATTTCTGGTCCTCAAGACCATAGTCTCTAAGATTCCCGTACCCATAATTGTGATACCACTTCGAACGGTCAGGATGTCCGCCCCTGTTGCCTACGGTTATGACGATGAATCCGAGTTGGGCGAGTCTGTCTGTCCTGGTGAATCCTCTGCTCCAATATATATTGTTTGCTTCAACCTGCGGCCCCGGGTAAACGTAGTCGCAGATAGGGTAAACCTTCGTGGAATCGAAATCGAAAGGCTTGTAGATGGCTCCATAAAGGTCTGTAATGCCGTCTGCAGCCTTGACCTTGAATCTTTCCGGGAATTTGTAGCCGGCGGCGAAAAGCAGGGAGAAGTCAGCTTCTCCAAGTTCGCACACCTTGCGGCCGGTAGCGTCGAACAGAGCGGACGCCGGTTTGTAATCAACTCTGGAATAGTTGGCTATGAAATACTTGCCGTCCTCCGTGGCGATTGCGTCCACATACATATCCGGTATGTCCAGCATTTTCGGCTCGCCGCCCTGCAGGCCGACCCTGTACACGTGCATCTGATAAGGATTCTCTCCCTTTTCTTTGCCGCAGGCCCTGAACAGGATATATCCCTCCTTCTCATTGACTGCCAGCACGTCATCCACGTGGTATGCACCCTCGGTAAGATTTCTGAGCACGTTGCCGTCCGCATCCAACAGGTAAAGGTTTGCCCAGCCGTTGCGCTCCGACCAGTGAATGAACTTGCGTCCGCCATCCAGAATCCTGAGCTGACGGTTCTCTACATAAGTATTCATCCTTTCGGAGATGACAGTCCGGGTGGAGTCTCCGTTGACATCGACTTCGCAGATGTCCATCCGCTTGAGGTCCCGGCTCATCCTAGTGACGAAGAACTTGCTGTTGTCGCCCTGCCATTTGTAGCCGTAGAACTCTGTAAACTGGTCTGCCACAGTCCTGTCGGCAGTGTTGAGGCTGAATTCCTGGTCTTTGAATGCGTGGCATTTGACCGTGTGCGATGTCCAGTCCTCGGCATTGAACACATACAGCTGTCCGACCGGTCCGGGCTCTCCCGGCATCTGATATTTATAGGTCTCCAAAGTCGGACGCGGCTTGCTTAAAGAATTTATGACCCAGAAATCTTTAAGCGGTCTCATATCCCACCTCATAAGTGCGAAATGCTTTGAGTCTGGAGCCCAAGCTAGTTCGGTAGGGAATATCCTGGCTGTGGTGTCGGTTTCAGTGTTTCCGGTGTAGTTGTTTATTCCGTAGCAATAGTCCTTAAATCCGTCACTTGTAATTCTGTGCTCGACAAGAGTGCTGTCCTTCGAGTCCTCCGCAGCCTTGCGCATATTCAACGTGTCCATATAGAACAGATTGGAATTCTTCACGTAAACGCCGATGAGTCCGTCCGGAGATACGTGTGCCCAATGCGGATATTTGTCTTTCTTGTCAGCGGTGTCGTAAGTGAGTTTCTTGGATGAGAGGTCATATTTGAAATGGAATGTAACCTTCTCGTCCAATGCTTTCCCTGTACTGTCTCTTTTCGCCTGAGAACTCTGGATATCGAATTTCAGCACCTTGTCGTTGTCCGGGTCAATCGACAGGTCTTTTATGGGAAGATGTTGTGCGTCAAACGGGTCTTTTACGATTTCCGTAACTTGCATGGCGAGTTTTGCCATATCGAACGCAGGCTCTACTTTCCCCGCCTTAGGGTCCGCTATATAATATTGTGTTCCGTCAGATGTCTTCCACGTATATAGGAATTTATCTCCTTCGCGAAACCACATAGGTCTGGCGGAAGTCGTGAACACCATCTGGGAAATGCGCTTTGCAGAGAAGCGTTCCGCCATAGCGTAATTGGGCGTGCGGACCTTGTTGTCCTGGGCTGACGCTGCAGCTGCCAGGGCGGTCGAGGCTAATGCCGTAATGGTCAATGCTATAACGCAATGACTGGTTTTCTGGAATAATGTATCGATCATAATTTTCCGATTTTTCAGGTTCGTCTTGTCGGCTCGCTTGAGATTTGAATGCCGGGCAATCACCCAAATTTAGGTAAAAATTGTGATTATGCGGATGCCTGTCCTTATGGAAAAGGA
>CAVKAQ010000043.1:0-18395 GCA_963654225.1 Butyricicoccaceae bacterium
CACCGAAATCGGCAACTACTACATCATCACCACCGCCGACGTCACCCCCGTAGCTTCTGATGAAGGCCTTAGAACAGCCTTCAATGAGGCCGCGAACGCAGACGAGTCCGTTAAGATTATTCTTTCAGACGGAACATTCAACTGGCCTGATTGCAAATCAGACAGCGACGTAAAATTTCCTAAGACCATCAATATAGTTGGCTCAAGCAAGGAAGATTGCATTGTCAAATTCAATGCAGGAAGCTATCCAGAAGGCTGCGACGTTAGTTTTGAAAATGCAACAATTGAAAATGCAGTCGGATGTGCCTATAACGAGCAAAGTCTGGCACAAATGGTTCGCGTAAAAGATGTAACTGTTAATAATTGCATCATCAAAAATCAGTTCCGCATTCTTTCACACGGCACTGTCAATATTAAGAATTGTCAGTTCATCAACACAAACGCTAGTGGATTTGACGGTTATTGCCTGAATTATTACGGATATAGCGATTCCATTGTCAATGTAGAGAATTGCACATTCAACGGAGTTGAGAAAGCGATTGTTTTATATAGCGAAAGCGTAACTTCATACAACCTTAATGTCAAGGATTGCAAATTTACAGCGAGCAACACTGATACAGACAAAGCCGCTATCCAGATGCATACAGAAGGTGGAATCAACGGAAATGTCTCTATCACCAACTGCACCGCAACAGGTTTCAAAGCTAACGAACTCAGTCCGGAAGGTCTTTGGTGGGAAGGAAACAACAGCACTAAAGTTGCCACTAAAAAGTTCACTATCACAGTTGACGGAGTCACCGTTCAGACTGCAGAATAGTAAAATAACCTAATCTTGATGCTGATTCATTCAAAGAAAAGGAATTGTAATCAGCATCAAGATTTCCTCTTTGCCGGCGCTCGCATAGCACTCCGCTATCCTTCGCCGACAAATGCACACTGAAAAGATTAAATTAAAAAGGGGCTGACTAAAAAGTATTAGTCAAGCCCCTTTTTCTTGTTTTTCGGTAATGTCAACCTCGACCTTGTTTCCAAATATTCAATTCTCAGAGAGTTATTCTAGATCAGGAGTAAAACCCTGTGTTTAAGCATATTTTGTCCGCGGAAACAGGATTTGCGTGGACAAAAGGGCTTCAAACACTATTTTGTCCGGCAGAACGGCAATCTGCCGGACAACACCTTCCAAACATCCGGCAGGCTTTTTTGCACCCACAAGACATTTGGTCAACTTGCTGAAGGAATACCCTTCCCATGCTTTCAATCCGTCAAAAGCCAATATCTTCAAGAATGCTGAACTTAAAACCCCGACATTCGTTGAGGAACTCAGCGAACGAGGACGACTGATGAATAACTATATCAGCGGAGCCATATTATTATATTTTCATTTTGCGGAACCGCGATTTTAAATCATTCATTCTCCGGATGATGCTGTCGAAATCGACGGCTTCGCCATAGATGTAGCCATTGACCATATTGTCATTGTAGTCTTTTCTGAACGCCTCAAGAACTTCCCCTTTCGGGATAAAGTCAATCTCAGCCGGATAGTCTGCGTCATAGTTCACATAGCCCAGATGATAGAATCTGCGGCGGTGCTCCACTATGGGACAGCACTCCGTGAATATAGTCCCGCGACGCTTTCCGAAGCCGCATTAACTGCGAATGGTTCTCCCCTGCAGCAAAGGCGAAGCCAAGAACGTCTCGGTAGAATTTGCGCTCTATCGCGATGTCAATGTCCTCGCTGAAACGCTGAATCAGACCCCATCCCTTGCTCAGCGAGGTCCCGCCTTTGAACAGGAGTGACGGGCCGCACTCTGTGTTGAACAATGCTTTAAGTATGATTGTCACCCACCAGTCCTTTTCAACCGCCCGGTCTTCGATTCTTCTATCCTTCGCGGCGGCCTGAACCGAAGCCAAGCGCTCGGCTGTTGATAAATTCTGCCATAAGTTACTCATTACTATTCGATTTAAGGGCATTGACAAAGAATTTTCTTATCCAGCTCGGCATCATCTGTAAATCTTCAGAAAGATTGACGGCGTCGGTGTCGCGGCGGATCAGATTGCCGATGGTCAGTCTGTCTTCCTCCGTGATGTTATTCTCTCCTATATACTTCAATGCCTGTACGATAAGGCTGCGCTTCTTGCCTTTGACGGCAAAATTTTTGGGAACGGCTCTTTTGAATGTTATCGTCCGTCCGTCAATGGTGATCCCCCTTGCGGAACCTGATGTCAGGAATATCGGGTTCATAGGCATCTGCGTTGAAAGCCCCAAAAGATTCAGAGCCGTGGCCCCGGTCGGAAGAATCTGGGCCTTGTCCCTTTCCGCGATAGCAGATGCAATCTCGGAAACCGGAGGATAAACCAGTCCGAATCTGGTCTGTTCCGTTTTGAGATATACACCCCTTGACAGGTGATAAAGTTCTCCGGATTTTACTAGGTCGGAAAGGATTTTCCCGACATACTCGTCATCATACTCGGGAAAACTGTTGTTAAAAAACAATGTTCCGTTCTTTGAGGAGCTAATTCTCTCTCTTATAGCATTTACAACCATATTTCATTTTCATTGCGAGTATAGTTTACTCGGTAATTTTTGCAAAAATACCGATACTTTTAGATTCTGCCAATACTATTTCCGATAATCTTATCTCTCACACCTCAAATTGTGAGAAGCGGTCATTGGAGAGCCATTTTGACCAAAACGCTATGAATTAATCATCGAATTTTGATTTTTTCATAGTGTTTTGATCATTTCATCTCTAAGACACTTCTTTCTAACAACCGTAATTTCTTATTAAGAGATAGCAATACAACTTATTCGTCCTATGCGATATTCCACTCAGCGGACGATGACGACTGATGAATAACATCTCTAAACACTTCAATCTGGTCAAAATATGGTTAATCTTCCCTGAAATCAGGTCAAGTTGACCCGATAAATGAAATAAAAGTTGTATTTTTGACCCGATTGAAATTTCTAACGATGACATTAGACATATCAATACTTCAATATTTGCACTATCACCCTCTGTCAAGCAGAGACCAGATTGCCCAATCATTAGCGGATGCACCAAGCGAAAGTACGCTGAAGAGGATTCTTCGCAATATGGTCAATGACGGTATGATGGAGGTTAGCGGACGAGGACCAGCAACGAGATATAAGCTTTCTGCGCAGGCATATGTAACTATGCCGCTTGACCTTGACACATATTTCGATAAAGACATCGACGAACGTGAGGTGCAGGAAATGTTCAACTTTGACCTCATTCGGGAGGTCCTTCCGAAAGTAGAGATTTTCACAGCGGATGAACTTGCCGTGTTGCAGGACGCCCAAAACACCTTCCTGCATAACACGAAAGGTATGACCGAACTTGAATACCGCAAGGAGATGGAGCGGCTAGGTGTAGACCTATCGTGGAAATCATCACAGATAGAAGGCAATACCTATTCGCTCTTGGAAACGGAGAGATTGCTGAAAGATAAGCAGACTGCCTCAGGCAAAACCAAGGAAGAGGCCATTATGCTCTTGAATCATAAGGATGCACTCGATTTCGTGCTGGATATGCCAGATTATCTGAAGGAAATTTCCGTGCATAGAATAGAGGACATTCATTCGATACTGACAAAAGAACTTGGAGTAGACCGAAACATCCGCCATCGTCGTGTGGGTATCACTGGTACGAACTACCGCCCTCTCGACAATGAGTTCCAAATCCGCGAGGCTCTCGAAGACACCTGTGTCTTAATCAACGGAAAGGAGAATGTATTTGAGAAAGCCATCCTCGCATTGGTACTCCTCTCTTATATACAGGCATTCACCGACGGCAACAAACGGACTGCACGCATAACGAGCAATGCCATCCTTATAGCCAACGGCTATTGTCCCATTTCTTTCCGGACGGTCGATTCTATCGACTACAAGAAAGCCATGCTTATGTTCTATGAGCAGAACAACATCGCCGCATTCAAAAAAATCTTCATTGACCAGTTCCTGTTTGCAGTAAAGACGTATTTCTAATCATTATTGCAGTTTAAAAGTGACTCAGGAGTAAAACCCTGTGTTTAAGTATATTATTTTGTCCGCGGAAACAGGATTTGCGTGGACAAAAGGGCTTCAAACACTATTTTGTCCGGCAGAACGGCAATCTGCCGGACAACACCTTCCAAACATCCGGCAGGCTTTTTTGCACCCACAAGACATTTGGTCAACTTGCTGAAGGAATACCCTTCCCATGCTTTCAATCCGTCAAAAGCCAATATCTTCAAGAATGCTGAACTTAAAACCCCGACATTCGTTGAGGAACTCAGCGAACGAGGACGACTGATGAATAACTATATCAGCGGAGCCATATAAATCGGCAGAAAGACGATACCGTTTTCTTCTTTTTCACCGCAAAAAGTTAGCATACACCTTCCTCCCTATAAATCAACGACTTAACAGGTGCAAATATAATAAAAATGCACGAAACCGAGATTTTTGAAAGGCCAAAAATGCACGAAACCGAGATTTTTCCTAGATTCCGAGCAGATTGGCGAATTCGGAGATGCCGGCGGTGGCTTTGGCGCGGATGTGAGTGATGCGGCTGTCGCGGACATTCACGTCATTGGGGTCGATAATGTAGATTGGAGTCCCGTAAGGGGCGTAGCGATATAGACTTGCGGCAGGATACACGCTCAGCGAGGTGCCCACAATCAGCAGAATGTCAGCCTTTGACACAATGTCAATCGCACGCTCTATCTTGGGCACGGGCTCTCCGAACCACACGATATGCGGACGAAGCTGATGCCCGTTAGGCGCCTTGTCTCCAAGATGCACCTCGTCATAGCCGATGTCAAACACGGTCTTCTCTGAAAAGCCGTCCTCCTCGTTGCAGCAATTCTCCGGACGCACCTTGGTCAACTCTCCGTGCAGATGCAGCACATTTGAACTGCCGGCACGCTCGTGAAGATTATCCACATTCTGCGTAATCACGTTGACATTGAATTTATCCTGAAAAGCAGCAATCGCCCTATGCGCATCATTCGGAGCGACATTTTTCAGTTCCGCACGCCGAATATTATAGAAATCCAACAAAAGCCCCGGATTGGCATACCATCCGTCTATGGACGCAACCACCTGAGGGTCATATTTATCCCAAAGTCCCCCATTATCCCTGAACGTAGCTATTCCGCTCTCGGCACTGACACCTGCGCCAGTCAAAACCACAAGATTCTTCATTTCCCTTCCGTCTTGAAATATTCCTTCCGCAGCCAATACTCAAACAGCGGATCCATTATCTCCGGCTCATCCTTCTCATTGAACCGAACAACCTCTTTCTTCATCAAAGCATCGCGGAGACGCTTGACATTCGCAGAAGAGTTAAGTCTGTATTTAGCAATAACTTCCGCAGTGCTGAATTTCACATTGCCGTCGAGCACAGCCTTGAGAAACCTCTCCTGAAACGCAGTCAGGTCACTCATAATGCTGAAAAACTTGGGTGTATGGACAGACAGCATACACGCCAAAGCATCATTGAGAGTAATCTCGCTGATATAGCCTTTGGACAAAGCGTCACAGATAAAGAAGAAATGGTTGATATACCATATATTGTTCTTGAACAGATGAATGACTCCCTGGAGCAACTCTCTGTCGAGCACCTTTCCGCCTGCCATAAAGCCCTTGAGCACGTGCTCGGAAATCTCGTTGTCCGATATTGTAGTCAGCGAATACCTTTCGACGATGCGCCAGAAGAATTTCCTGTGCGAAAAAATGTCTTCCATCGCATTGACCCGGGAGCCTGTGAAAATGAATGAACAGGAGCGGTTACCCTGCTGATGATTCTCCGAGATGGCCTTTTCCAACGATTTGAAGAAGTACTCTCCCCTATCCGAGTAGATATTCTCGAATTCACTGAAAAGAACTATGAGTTTGACGCCCCTGTCGCGCGACAAGACAAACGGCAGATTTGCAATCACATCCATACTCTCGCGGCTGAATTCGCATTCAGTGCTGAAGATGTTTCCGGTATCGGAATACGTAATGGGATTGAAGTCCAGGCCTGTTCCCGCAAGATATTTCTCCGTAATTTCGCGATATTCGTCCGGAGACGGTGTCACAGCTGACAGAACTTCTCCTGCAAACTTCCTCAGAAAAACATCTATATCCCTGACATTCAACAAATCAATATCGCAAAGCACGAACTGCTTGCCGGATGTCTTCATATTTATGAATGTCTGCTGAAGTGCTGACATCTTGCCGGTCTTCGGAGGTCCCCACAAAGCTATGTTCTCACCGGCATTCAACAAATTGGAAAGCACATTGCAGTCGTTGTGACGTCCGACGAAGTAACGGCCTGTAACACAGGAGGCATATTGGAACGGTGTATCCATCTGAAGAAGAATTAGAAGTTGTTCAATTTGTTTCAAGGAAACTAATCTGTTACAAATTTAGCATTTTCCGCAAAAAATATCACAATTTCGCTTGCTTTCCCGATAATTATTGTAACTTTGCACTCGCTGAATCCGGGAAACTTATAGTAACTCGCTTATATTCAGCAGATTCCATAACAAAAGGAGGTGATTCAGATATGATTATTGTACCGCTTAAAGAAGGTGAGAACATCGAGAGAGCTCTCAAGAGATTCAAAAGAAAATTTGAAAAAACAGGTGCCATCCGTGAGCTTCGCGCCAGAAAGAATTTCGTGAAACCATCTGTAAAGAGAAGAGAACAGATTCAGAAGGCCATTTACGTGCAGCATCTGCAGCTTGAGGACGAACAGTAAGCCCGGCGCAAGAATATATCTGAAAAAGATATAAGGGAGGATGAAGAAATTTCATTCTCCCTATTTTTTTCCGCTGTCGCTATGCTCTGAATAGCTTTCGTCATAGTTCTCTTATTCCACTCCTCAGCAGGACAGCCAAAAAGAGTCAGATGGCCGGAGCGAATTTTTCCTGTGTTTCTGAGCGGAGGGCACTGACTCTTTTTGATATTTTTGTATCTTTGTCCGAATTGTGGCTGTTCGCGGATTTAGCGGGAAAGACGATACCAAAGGAAAACAATTATGGACGGTAACATTGAGAATATGAACAAGAAAACTGCCAAGGCCCGAATCATTCTCGGTCTGAAAATAGCAGCCGGCACAGTAGCCGGAATATGGGTTCTGTTCCTGGTAATAATGCAAGTTGTGCTGAACTCGTCGTTCCTGATGAAGACGGCCGACAAATACATTCCCCAGTACATTGACGCAAACGTCCATATCGGGCACATCTCAGCCTCCGTGCTGAAGAGTTTTCCAAACCTCAACATAGAGATTTCCGACCTTGTGGTCACATATCCGCACAACCGTTTCGCCCAGTTCGACTCGACAGGTGCAGAAGGCATACTCCGCCAGGCAGGAAGGGCCGAGGCCGCCGACACTCTCGCCGCAATCAGGAGAACATCCCTGTCAGTCAATTACTTGTCCGCGCTTATAGGCAGAATACATATACGCGAGGCCAGTATGGACAAGCCACACGTCTTCGCACATTGCTTCGGAGACGGCATCGCCAACTGGGACGTCGTCAAGACATCCTCAGAGGACGTAGAAGACAGTCCGGAAGACACCCTTTCCACACAGCCGCTCCCGCCGATAACGATAAACAAAGTCTGTCTTACCGGCAGGCCTAAAATTGTATATACCAACAGCGCAGACACCATTTATGCCGCCATACTGCTGAAACAGATGCACTTCCACGGCAAGTTGACTACCGTATCGGCATCAGCCAACAGACTCGGGCTCGACATCGACAGTCTTTTCGTTTCAGGCCGACTTCCGGCAGACACGTTAGCGATGTCGATAGACCATTTCAAGATAAAGGAACGCGACAAGGTTATGGCAGTCGATGCCGAAGCCAAGGCATTCCTCGGAATGAACGAGTATGGAAGAATTATCCTGCCGATGGCATTGAAAGGACGTCTGAGTTTCCCGAAAGACGACGTATCTACGGTATCAGTACACGACTTCACGGCATCCGCGGCTTCGGTGACTATGAAAGGAAAAGGACTTGCCCGTTTCTATGGCGACAGCATCTACGTCAAGGCTGAGACCTGCATAGATGATTGCAGTGTAGAGAACATCATCCACGATTTCGGCAAAAATTTCCTGCCTGAGGCGTCTGATTTGAAGACAGATGCGAAAATTTCGCTGACTGCATTATGCGACGGCTACTATAATCCGGAGAGAGGCACTTTGCCGGAACTTATCGCTGAATTCGTGATGCCACGCGCCACGATCAGTTATCCGGGAATCCCGGACGGAAGCGCGGAGACGGACATCAATGCACAGACTGACAGCACAGGCAAACTTGACGTAAGCCTGGATGACCTGTGCCTTAATTTCGGAGGCATTGATTTCGATGCGACAGGAAGCGTGACCGATGTGACCGGAGAAGATCCGCTAATCAATGTGGAGGGACTGCTGTACGCTTCTCTGGACGAGATGACTGCGTTCCTGCCGGACTCCCTCGGATACAACGCTAGCGGAGAACTCGACGGCGTGCTGACTGGCAAAATCCGTATGTCAGAACTCACACCGTACAACTTCTACAAGGCGTCTCTTGACGGATATATCCGCAGCCAGAATATCACACTGACATCTGAGAAAGACACATTGTACGCCAGCGTGAACGGTCCGGAGGTAGGGCTGTCCACTGTAGCCAACAAGCTGGACAACAGCATTCCTAAAGGGACCAAGGTGCTTGCGCTGACTGCCAAAGTCGATTCTCTTTACGCCACTTATGGCAAGGACATAAAAGTCAGCGGAACGAAGTTCGGCGTAGAGGCCCAGAACGCGGCGAAAGTCGAATGCAAGGAACACGGTCAGGAACACAATCCTATTGTAGCTCAGCTTTCCATCGGCAAAATTGTCTTCAGCGGGGCTGACTCGCTGACTGCCGGAATAATCGGTTCCAGGAACATATTCAATTATTCTGAGAAGCATCGCGGCAGGCTGACCGAGCCGAGGCTCTCTCTCACAAGCACCAACAACAGGATTTTCGCAAGCGAAAGCGTAAACAGATATGGATTCAAGGATGCGAAATTCACGGCGTCCGCAGTGATGTCCACATTCGAGAACAAACAGCGCCAGAAATTCTTCCTCGACTCGCTTCAGCGCGTATATCCGGGCACACCTCGAGATTCGCTTATGAGCAGGATGATGCGCGCCAGGATGGCCGGAAGACCGGTTCCGGATTTCATCAAGGAAGCCGATTTCCGCAAGAGCGACATAGACATTTCCCTCAACGAGACAATGGCTAAATATCTCAAGGAGTGGAACATAAACGGAGGCCTGAACATCAGCAAGGGAATCGTCATAACGCCGTATTTCCCTCTGAAGAATGTCCTGGATGATGTACGCGGAACAGTCAACAATGACGCGATACATCTGGACAATTTCACCTTAAGACCTGGCTCGTCCGACATCTCGGCGACAGGTATTCTCAAAGGTCTTCGCAGGGCACTGCTCGGACACGGACCTTTGACTCTGGACCTCAAACTGACTTCGGAGAAAATCGATGCCAACGAATTGCTGACAGCATACACTGCCGGCACGAAATTCTCGCCGGACTCCCTGCAGAACAATTCCGGTATGGAAGACTCCGAATACCTGGCAAAGGTTTCCGAAGCGCACGAGGCTGCTGCCCAAGACAGTTCCTACGCACTGATTGTCATTCCTGCCAACCTTATAGCCAATGTTTCGCTGCAGGCCAACAATGTGAAATACTCTGATCTGGATATCAACTGGCTGGCTGCGGATATGACTATGAAGGAGCGCTGCATACAGCTCACGAACACATTGGCCACATCCAATATGGGAGACATCTCGTTCGAAGGATTTTACGCGACGAGATCCAAGCAGGACATCAAGGCCGGATTCGACCTGAACCTGTCCGACATCACAGCAGACAAGGTTGTCCAGCTGTTCCCTGCCGTGGATACCATATTGCCGATGCTTACCTCTTTCAAGGGTATGCTGGACTGCGAGATGGCCGCTACGACAGACCTCGACACCAATATGAACTTCATCACCAAGTCGATGAGCGGAATAATGAAGATCAGCGGGCGCGATGTAGTTCTGGAAGAAAGCCCTGAATTCAAGAAACTCGCCAGGTTGCTGATGTTCAAGAACAAGAAGAACGGCAAGGTGGCGGATATGTCCGTAAGCGGACTCATAAGCGACAACAAGCTGGAAGTGTTCCCGTTCGTGCTGAAGATTGACCGTTACACATTGGCTATGAGCGGAATGCAGAATTTCGACCAGACATTCAAATATCACGTGTCCGTGATCAAGTCACCGGTACCGTTCCGATTCGGCATCAACATTTTCGGAAACTTCGACAACTGGAAATACCGTCTCGGCAAGGCTCAGTACAAGAGCACGAACGTGCCTGTGTTCACGTCTCAGATAGATACGCTACAGATGAATCTGGTAAGTTCAATCCACAACATCTTCAACAAGGGTGTGGACCTGGCGGTGAAGCAGAACCACGATATGAAGAACAATATCGACTCCAGCAAGGTCGCGTTGGGATTCAATCCTGACGCTCCGATCGATTCGCTTGACACGAGCGAGATGCATATGCTGGATTCTCTGCAGACTGCATACGACAATCCTGTAGATTCAGTGCTGAATGCCCGTATGGATTCGCTGAAGGTCATCACCGCAGACACGGGAATGGATGAAAATTCCGGCGATTCCGCTATGCAGCAGTTCATCGAGTCCCAATTCAAGGAGAAATCCAGCCGTGAGGAACGCAAGGCAGCCAGGAAGCAGCGCCGTGAGGAAAGGAAGGCCGCACGCAAGGGCGAAGCAGTAGCCTCATCTGACGTGCAAGACGAAGAATAACGGCAAACCTCACGACTCAATGAGTTCCGGCAACTATCTTCAAATCGGAGCACGCGACCCAAGGGGTTTGGGGAATACGGTCCCCAATGAAACTTCAATTCGCTCCGCAGGAGCGAGTTTTAGACGAGAAGCACCAGACAAAATTTTAGGGTATAAGACCGCGATGAGATTTTGAGAATACTATAGACAATCTTGCGACCCAAGGGGTTTGGGGAATACGGTCCCCAATGAAACTTCAATTCGCTCCATAGGAGCGAGTTTTAGACGAGAAGCACCAGACAAGATTTTAGGGTATAAGACCGCCATGAGATTTTAGAATCCTTTAGACAGGCACTCGACCCAAGTAATTTCGATAACAACCGAAAGACGTTAAATAGTGATTGACAAATGATTGACAGCAGCGACTACATAGAGGTAAACGTGCATATCGAACCGTTTTCGGAGGAGAACGCGGAAATTATGGAAGCGATGGTTTCGGATCTGCCATACGATTCATTTGAAATCGGAGAAGATTCGGTGAAATGCTACATCCAGAAGCCGCAGTTCAACCGGCTCGCACTCAAGGCTGTCCTCTCCGGTCTGCCGTTCAAAACCACCTTCGAGGCACGCCCTGTGCCGTTCCAGAACTGGAATGCACAGTGGGAGAAGACTTTCGAGCCTATAGTCGTTGACGGCAAGGTTACCATAAAGCAGGCCGACGACAAAACCTCTCCGCGCACCCAATACAATATCAGGCTACGCCCGGAGATGGCTTTCGGAACAGGACATCATCACACTACCTATATGATGATGCAGTCGATGCTGGCGGAAGCCGGGGCAATCGAGGGCCACGTTGTCCTCGATATGGGCTGCGGAACCGCTTTGCTCGGAATCCTTGCGGCGAAGATGGGCGCCGAGAAGGTCTATGGAATAGACATCGACGCAGTGGCGGCTCAGTCAGCATTCGACAATGCCAGGCTCAACAGAGTAAGCCGGAAAGTGGAAACATATTGCGGAGACGCATCGCTACTGCAGTTCAACAAATACGACGTCATCCTCGCCAATATCCACAGAAACATCATCATAATGGACCTGCGCACATATGCGAGAGCGCTTAAAAGCACAGGAATCTTGATGCTCAGCGGATTCTACGAGTCTGACATCGAAGACATTATGAAAGAAGCCGGAAAATACGGCCTGACACTGACCGCTACCAGAGCCAGAGAAAACTGGGCCTGCCTTACACTGAGACTTGACAGCGACAAGAAGTTTACAGACCTGCTCGGTTGAGAAGGCGAAGAACGCCGGCTAATCTGAGAAGCCACAAGCTCCCAGACAGTTTTCACGCATTGAGATACGGGCCGATTGACTCGGCACCTCTGCATTCCGGAGAAATTCCTAAAGAGAAATTCCGACAAAAAGTTTTGCGGAATATCGGAAAAGGTGTATCTTTGCACTTCGATTATGAGATAGCTGACAAGCCCGTAAAGTTCGGCACGAAGATGCAGACGCTTGCAGTTCAAACTATTTTAAGTTTTATACAATGTACGCAATTGTAAACATTGCAGGCCAGCAGTTTAAAGTAGAGGCTGGCGCAGAGATTTTCGTTAACCGCCTTGCTGCGAAGAAAGACGAGTCAGTGGAATTCAATCAGGTTCTTCTCATTGACAACGATGGCGAAGTTAAGCTTGGTTCTCCGTATGTAGAGGGTGCAGCTGTTAAAGCTACAGTTCTCGCGGATGATGTTAAAGCAAAGAAAGTTCTGGTATTCAAGAAGATCCGTCGTAAGGGCTTCCAGAAATGCAACGGACACCGCCAGAAACTCACTAAGATCCGTATCGATTCCATCGCTTAATTTTAACAGCTAATTTAGAGGAGATTTGAATTATGGCACATAAAAAAGGTCAAAGTAGTTCTAAGAACGGTCGTGAGTCTCAAAGCAAACGTCTTGGACTCAAGAAATTCGGTGGTGAGGTCGTAAAGGCAGGTAACATCATCGTTCGCCAGAGAGGCACTGTCCACAACGCTGACAAGAACGTCGGTATGGGCAAAGACCACACTCTCTATGCTCTTGTTGACGGCACAGTAGTTTTCACAAGAAAGAAAGAGAACAAGTCATACGTGTCGGTTGAGCCTTTTGAGAACTAAGCTCGAAGGGTCTGGAAAGACATTGGAGGATTGCACTTCGAGTTTCGGCGTGCGGTCCTCTTTTATTTTGTAAGAAACAATATAATTTGTATAAGATATGCTGACATTGAAAATGCTTCGCGATGACCCCGAGTTTGTGGTCAAGAAGCTTGCAGTAAAGAATTTCGATGCAAAAGCCATCGTTGACAAGGTGTTGGAGCTTGACAGCCAGAGAAGGGCGCTCCAGACTGAAAGCGACGGACTTCTTGCACAGCAGAAACAGAAAGCCGGACTCATCGGCGGCCTTATGAAAGAGGGCAAGAAAGCAGAGGCTGAGGAGGCCAAGAAAGAAGTTGCAGAACTCAAGGCAAAATCATCGGAGCTTCTCGCAAAGGCTGATGAAACAAATAAAGAACTTGAATCACAGCTCGTATTGCTTCCTAACATCCCTTGTGACCTGGTAGTACCGGGAAAGGGTGCAGAGGACAATCAGGTTGTCAAGATGGGCGGTCCCGAGATCAAACTTCCGGAGAACGCTCTTCCGCACTGGGATCTCGCCAAGAAGTTCGATATCATCGACTTCGACCTCGGAGTAAAACTCACCGGAGCAGGATTCCCTGTATATAAAGGAAAGGGAGCAAAACTTCAGAGAGCTCTCATAAGTTTCTTCCTCGACAACAACACCGCGGCAGGCTATAAGGAAATCGAGCCGCCTGTAATGGTGAATGCGGCATCAGGATTCGGCACAGGCCAGCTTCCTGACAAAGAGGCTCAGATGTACTATGTAGGTCTTGACGATTTCTACCTCGTACCTACCGCCGAAGTTCCTGTAACCAATATCTACAGGGATGTCATCTTGAACAACGACCAGTTCCCGCAGAAGCTCACTGCATACACTCCTTGCTTCCGTCGTGAGGCAGGTTCTTACGGCAAGGACGTCCGCGGACTCAACAGACTTCATCAGTTCGACAAAGTGGAGATTGTACGCATCGAGAGACCTGAAGACTCTTACGCGGCACTTGACGAGATGATCGCCCACGTTGAAGGCCTCGTCAACAAGCTCGGTCTCAAATACAGAATCCTCAGACTCTGCGGAGGTGATTTGAGCTTCACATCTGCAATCACTTATGACTTCGAGCTGTGGTCAGCAGCACAGGGCAGATGGCTTGAGATTTCTTCAGTATCCAACTTCGAGACATATCAGGCTAACCGTCTGCACCTCAGATACAAGGACGAGAACGGCAAGATTCAGCTCTGCCACACTCTTAACGGAAGTTCACTCGCTCTTCCTCGTGTCGTAGCCGCAATGCTTGAGGACAATCAGAAAGAAGACAGAATCGTCATTCCTGAGGTTCTCCGCCCATACACCGGGTTCGACTACATTGACTAGGAATCTGTCTGAACTGAATTCAACAGTAATCGAAAGATTGTGAAGACAATATTAGGAATTGACCCCGGAACCAACATCCTTGGCTTCGGGGTTATTCGTACTGAAGGCAGCAAGGCCGAGTACGTGGAAATGGGAGTCATTGACCTGCGGAAGGAAAGTGACGCCTACAGCAAACTGCGCAGAATATTCTCGGAGATAGGCACTATTTGCGACACATATATGCCTGACGAGATGGCGCTCGAGTCCCCTTTCTACGGCAAGAACGCCCAGGTGATACTGAAACTCGGAAGGGCGCAGGGCGCCGCTATGCTCGCTGCTGCGACAAGAAATATCCCGATTACCGAATATGCTCCGAGGAAGGCTAAGGAGGCTGTAACTGGAAACGGCGCGGCTTCCAAGATGCAGGTAAACACCATTCTGCAGAGAATCCTAAAGATCAATATCGAGGAAAAATATCTCGACGCTACTGATGCGCTTGCTATCGCTCTTTGTCATCACTATCAGATGAACAATCCGCTTGCCGGGCTCAAATCGTCCTCATCTTGGGAGAAATTCATCGCCGCCAATCCCGACAGGGTGAAATAGCGTAATTTTAACATAAATTTTAAGGTTGTCCTTAAACTCTGGCCGGATTTTTTCATCTAACATTCCAGTTGCCGATAGAATGGCGTGCGCCATCGCATATCGGCTTTTATATTGTGTATAATAAAACGAACAATGAAGAAAATCATTGCTTTGATCTGCGGGCTCGTGACGATGCTCGCTATTTCTTACGGAGCGGCCGCGCAGTCCAAAAACGTGACTGTGGTCCTTCAGGATTCGTCCAATGGCGAACCTATCGGATATGCGACCGTATCATTGACAAAGTCGGGAGCCAAAAGCGCAAGCAAATATGCGCTCTCCGATGACAAGGGAAAAGCAGTCATCGAAAAGGTATCTGACGGCTCTTACACCTTCAAAGCCGAATTGCTTGGCTACAAGACTTTCACGAAAGAGATTACCGTGAAGGACGGCTTGGACTTGGGCACCGTCAAGATGAATTCTGACAAACAGGTTCTCAATGCCGCCAGCGTGTCTGCGACCGGAAACCCTATCGTCATCAAGAAGGACACCATCGAATACACGGCGTCGTCCTTCAAGACAACCGACAACGATATGCTTGAGGACTTGCTCAAGAAATTGCCAGGCGTGGAAGTGGGTACGGATGGTTCCGTAACAGCAAATGGCCAGACAATCAGCAAGATAACCATAGACGGCAAGACTTTCTTCCTGGATGACCCGCAGCTTGCATCAAAGAACATTCCGGCGAAAATCGTGGACAAGGTCAAGGTCGTGCAGAAGAAATCCGACCAGGCTCAGTTCACCGGCATCGACGACGGACAGGAGGAGACAGTGATCGACTTGTCCGTGCAGAAAGGAATGATGAACGGACTGTTCGGAAATGTGATGGCAGGCGGCGGACACGACTGGCCTCAGAACACATCCAACGGCAACGGCGACTGGAGATACCAGGGAGCCGCATTCATCGGACGTTTCACTGACAAGAGTCAGCTCAGCATAATTCTCAACGGCAACAACACCAATAACCGTGGATTCAACGACCTTGCAGGCTCAATGATGAGAGGAATGCGAGGTGGCGGTGGCGGAATGGGCCGAGGCTCAGGCGGATGGGGCAAGAACAACGGTATCACCACGTCCTGGATGGGCGGCGTGAACGGTTCTTGGGACCTCTTCGACGACAAGATGGACCTCGGAGCCAACTACCTCTTCAACGGCAGCAAGATAGACGTTCAGGAGAAAAGCGAGAAGACCACCTTCCTTGATGACGGTTCAAGCCTTATCTACAACAACAACGGCTACAGCCTCAACAACACCTACGGACACAGGTTCGGAGCTCGTCTGGAGCACAAGTTCTCAGAGAACACCTCCATCCTCTTCCAGCCTCAGTTCAATTTCGGCAAGGGCGATTTCACAGAATTCTCCAATTTCCAGACTGACGGACAGGCTGCAGGAAGCGATGTGACAACTCAGAAGAACGACGGTTTCAACAACAATACGGGAAACAACAAGAACTGGACTGCAAATGGATTTTTCCTGTTCAGACAGAGGCTTGGAATCCCTGGCAGAACAATCTCGTTCAATGTCGATTACAGCTTCAGCAACAACGATTTGGACGGATTGAACCAGTCTTTGACAAACACCTACGCCGACGGCTCATCCACTGAAAAGGAGATTGTCAATCAGCGTTATGAACAGAATTCCAAGGCATCGTCCATCAGCGGAAGACTCGTATATACCGAGCCGCTCGGAGCAGGCTTCTATCTTGAGGCCAATTACGAGTACAAATGGAGCCAGAACAAGTCTTACAAGGACACTTATGATTCAGCATTGAACGGCGACGACTACAGCGCGACAAGCCATCCTTATTACAAGACAGGCACCACGACTGACGAGTCCGGCAATGTGGTCAATGTCAGCGAGACAAGGAATGAGCAATACTCCAGCGATGTGCTGAACCAGTATCAGACTCACCGCGCAGGATTCAACTTTATGTATCAGAAGAATAAGTTGAGAGCCCAGCTCGGTGCATCGGTCATCCCTACAATCACGCACAACAGGACCAACGGTGAGAATTACAACAGCACCGTAGTGAACTGGTCGCCTTCGGCTATGCTCTGGTACGATATCAACGACAACACCAACGTGCACGCGTTCTATTTCGGAAGGTCCTCACAGCCTACCACGTCACAGCTTATGCCTGTGCCGGACAATACGAACCCGCTTAACGTGTCGCTCGGTAACCCTTACCTGACTCCGTACTTCAGCCACGACATCAGGTCCAGATTCGGATATTCCAACAAGAAGAAATTCTTCTCGATTTACGGAAATCTTGAAGGCGGTTTCGTGCAGGACCCTATCGTGTATGCAAGCTGGTACAACACCAACGGAACAGCATATTCATTGCCTGTGAACGGCCCTACTTCAGGAAATGTCAGTGCACGTGCATTCGTGAACGCTCCTCTCGGCAAATCCAATTTCACACTGTCTTCAGTCACATCCGGAAGCTGGTCTGACGCTACTTCTTATGTAGGAAAGAGTTCTTTCGATATGTCGGCTTATGACAATGACGGAGACTTCGACTACACCAAGTTCCACGAGGATTATCCTGACTTGAGCAAGAGCGACAAGTTCAGAAAGAACAATACGCAGACGATGAACGTAAGCGAGAGACTTAAGCTCACTTACCGCAACGATTTCGTCGAACTTACTGCTTCAGGACGTACTCGTATCGCAAAGTCCTGGTACACAATCTCGTCCATCAACATGAATCTTACCAGAAACAATCAGGTGGGAGCAAGTATGAACTGGACAATTCCTGGCGGTATAGGTCTCGTATCCGAGTTTAACTACAACTGGTACAAGGGCTATGCAAGTCCGCAGGAGGATGAATATATCTTGAATGCCGAGCTTACCAAGCTGCTGTTCAAGAACAAGTTCACATTGTCGCTCAAGGCTTATGACCTTCTGAACCAGTCCAAGAACCTATCAGTCAGCGATTCCGCGAACTACCATACAGAGACTTGGAACAACACTCTCGGCAGATACGTAATTTTGTCTCTGACCTGGAGATTCGGCAATATGAGCAAGGCATCAAATGGCAGACGCGGACCTGGTGGCCCTGGCGGCGGACCTGGAGGTCCTGGACCTGGTGGTCCCCCACCAATGATGTAAAATATGGGGAGAATACAAAGCAAACCGGCTGAAATCCAGAGACAAATTATTCCGAGTCGAGGATTCAGCCGGTTGCTTTGTATATTTCAAAAGCGTGAGTCTCAAGAAGAGGCAGCGCCCTTCGCTCAAAAGCGCAATAATTTGACGCGGTTATCCTGAAAATAATGGCCAAATATTGCGGAAGTCAAAAAAGATATTTATATTGAAACGGTTTAATACTAATGCTTGGCGACCGAAGAATAGAGGGACCTTAGCTGTTCTTGAGCAATAAGACTTACGGGAAAGCTGATGCCCGATACAAGTAAGCGTAATAT
>CAVKAQ010000043.1:18405-19014 GCA_963654225.1 Butyricicoccaceae bacterium
GCGTAATATAGTTCCTAGAAAATGAAAAATAAATTTTCTTCACTTCTGGACCAAAGTGTGTCCCAGTTCGAACACCTCAATGAGGAATCGTTGCTAATTAAAGGTGGCGCAGGAGCTGCATCTAATGGCTCATACTCCAACAACCAATGTGACCACACAAAGGTTTGTTGCACACCACCTCCTTCGAAGGGAGATAAGGAGTTGTAATACTCACATTTATTTTTTTGCTCTTTTATCCCTCGACAGACAATTTTGTCCAGTCGGGGGATATTAAATAATTAGCATATGTCTTTTCTACAACTATTATTGAAGTACCAAAAGGAAATAGTCAGTGAGAACGAGGGCAGAGATAAGATAAACTATTACTACTATTTAAGAGCATATCATCATTATATCCAAAATAGTCTATTAACGTTAAAGGTATGGGAAAAATTTCCTACATCCTATAACGTTAGTAAATTAGTTGATCGTCTAGCCTTTCAGATTGATTCGCATTTCAAAATGCATCTACTGAAATACATTATTCAACATGAATTTACGCTTCTTAAAAGAAACGGATATCTGATAGGTAACACAGATGAAGAAAAAGAATTAAATTACATTCACGAT
>CAVKAQ010000044.1:0-18919 GCA_963654225.1 Butyricicoccaceae bacterium
TCTCCGTGTTCCACAGCTATTGGGCCGGGCACGTTCTCACCTGCGAGAAATGGTACGGCACCTTCCTTCTCATCAACGGTTGGTAGCAGATGACGGACTCTTGACACAAGACAGAAGTTTCAGCAGCTCAAGAGTTCAAACATATAATCAAAGCGACTGACATTCAGAGCGTTTACTGCGCAAAGAATGTCAGTCGTTTTGTCATCTGACTGAAAATTCCGACAACGCCCGTTCCGGAGAAGTCCACGTGACAGATAATTTCGGAGTGACGTATATCGCCAAAATCCAGTGGTGATTGTCAATTCTCTGCTTCCAAAATTTTCATAGTTTGAGCAAAAGGACGTATTTTTGTCCTTGAATTTTGAAACTTTTATGGAAATTAAAATATCAGACGACCTTAACAGCATCATCGGATATGCCAGAGAGGAAGCAATGCGCACCGGCAGCTACGGAATCGGTCCGGATCACCTGTTCCTGGGCATCATCCGACACGGAGACAATGTGGCCTTCCAGACGATGTCCGGATTGGGCGTGGATACCTCGATGATGAAGAAATTCATCGACAGCCGTATTTTCACCAATGAGACAATACCGTATTCGGAACTTGAGCATATAACATTCTCCAGGGCAGCGCAGAACATCCTAAGCATCACGATAATGGAATCATCCAAACTCGGATGCCGTGAGGCGGGCCCGCAGCATCTGATGCTTGCACTGTGCAGAACGACAGGAAGTTATGGCGTAGCCTATCTGAGGAATATGGGTATCGACTACGGCCGGATTCTGAGTTATATGGAAAAGAACAGCCTGCTTCAGCCTCAAGCCGAGACTTCAGATGACGGAGATGACGTCGGAAGCGATATGAGCGGGGAATCCGACGCGCAACAGGCTCAGTCTAAGCCTCAGGCTGATGATCTCAGCGAATTCGGCATCGATTTGACTAAGGCTGCAGTCGAGGGTAAACTCGATCCTGTAGTCGGCCGCGATGAGGAAATCTCCAGAGTCATCGAAATTCTAGGCCGCAGAAAGAAGAACAATCCGATGCTCATAGGTGAGCCTGGCGTCGGCAAATCCGCCATTGTCGAGGGTATCGCGCTCAAAATTGCGGACGGCACCATTTCACCGGTCTTGGCGAAGAAACGTATTGTTTCACTGGATATTGCCTCGGTAGTCGCCGGTACGAAATATCGCGGTGATTTCGAGAAACGTGTGAAGACCATCATCAAGGTTGCGAGCAACGACCCGAATCTGATACTGTTCATAGATGAATTCCATACGATAGTGGGCGCCGGTGGCGGGCAGGGAAGCCTGGATGCCGCGAATATGTTGAAACCTGCTCTTGCAAGAGGCGAGATCCAATGTATCGGAGCCACGACTATGGATGAATTTACCAAGATTGTGGAGAAGGATGGGGCGCTTGACAGGAGATTTCAGAAGATCGTCGTTGAACCGACTGACATCAAAGAGTCGATAACGATTCTGGAGCATCTCAAGCCGAATTATGAAGAATATCACAAGGTTACATTCTCGGATGCGGCAATAGAAGCCTGTGTGCGTCTGACTGACAGATATATTCCTGACCAGTTCCTGCCGGACAAGGCAATCGACGCTATGGATGAGGCCGGTTCAATGGTCAGACTAAGAAGCGCTTCCGCAAGCAAACGCGCAAAGAAAATCGCTGATTCTGTGCAAGCGGTTGTCACCGATGAGGATATAGCTACCGTGGTGTCGAAGATGACCGGAATCCCTGTCAACAAGGTAGCGGAGTCGGAGGGAAACAGAATTATCCGTATGCGTGAACGCCTTAAAAGCCGTATAATCGGTCAGGATGAAGCGATTGACACTATCGTAGGCGCGATTCAGCGCAACAGGGCAGGCCTCAAAGACCCTGACAGGCCTATCGGTTCGTTCCTGTTTTTCGGTCCTACAGGTGTGGGTAAGACTGAACTTGCCAAGTGTATCGCGGAATATCTGTTTGATTCAGAGGAGAATATGGTGCGTATCGATATGAGTGAATATATGGAAAAATTCACCGTGTCAAGGCTCATCGGAGCGCCTCCGGGATATGTCGGTTATGAGGAGGGAGGCCAACTCAGCGAGAGAGTACGTCGCAAGCCATATTGTGTCGTTTTATTGGACGAGATCGAGAAGGCTCATCCGGACATATTCAATCTCCTGCTGCAGGTCTTGGACGACGGTCGTCTGACTGACAGCGAGGGTCGCACGGTGAGTTTCAAGAATACCATCGTGATAATGACTTCAAACGTCGGAAGCCGTGATATTCAGGAATATGGAAAAGGAGTGGGCTTCAATACGTCCGGACGGAATGTGTCGATAAACAGGCAGATGGTGCTGGAGAAGGCAGTGAAGAAGGCGTTTCCGCCGGAATTCATAAACAGGGTTGACGAGAAGGTCTTTTTCCGTCAGCTTGAGAAGGATGACATTTTCAAGATTGTAGGCATAGAGATTAAGGATTTGAAGAAGAGGGCTGAAGAGGCGGGCTATCGTATAAACGTCCTGCCGTCAGCGAAGAAGTTCGTGGCTGATGCCGGATTCGACCCGAGCTACGGCGCACGACCGCTCAAACGTGCCGTTATGAAATATATTGAGGACCCTGTATCTGAATTCATCATATCTGACAGGGTGCTTGGAGGAAAGCGTGACGGATTGACGGTGATAAATGTCGGCCTGACGCCGGAGAAAAACAATACTATGATTTCAATTCCGGAAAAGAGCGTTCCCGTGCTGGATTAGCTATTGCACGGTGACTGCGTGGGGGCAAGCTTTGTGAATTGGTTTAATGTAAAGATTTGATTATGACGAAATTAGTAATATTTGATTTGGACGGGACTCTGTTGAATACAGTTGAGGATCTCGGCAATGCGACGAATTATGCGTTGGGTAAATGCGGATTTCCGGCACGTCCGATTACGGACTATTATACTCTGTGTGGCAGAGGAATTTATAATATGTTCAGAGGTGCCGTGCCTGCAGGACACGATTATGACGAAACAATAAAGGCGATGACTTCGCATTTCCTGGAGCACTATGATGCCCATATGTGCGACCATACTGTGCCTTATCCTGGAATCTCCGAGATGATGAAGAAAATAACGGATGCGGGGGTGATTCCTGCATTGGCTTCAAACAAGTATCAGTCGGGTGCGGAGAAGCTGATTCATCATTTCTTTCCGGGAATATCTTTCCTTAAGATTCTGGGACAGCGTGAGGGCCAGCCGATAAAGCCGGACCCGGCGATTGTGCATCAGATAATGGCGGAAAAACCTGAAATTAAATTGGATGAGGTGATGTATGTGGGTGATTCCGACGTCGATATGAAGACCGGTGCAAATGCGAAGGTGCGTACTGTCGGTGTTACTTGGGGCTTCCGCTCCCGCGAGGAACTCGAGGCCGGCCATCCGTGGAAAATTGCTGACAGCGCAGACGAACTCGCCGGATTTATTCTGCAGGCCTGAATAAGAGTGGGGTGCTGCGACCGCTATCTCAGCGATTCGAGGCGTGATTTTGCGGAGAGCTTTTCTGACTCGGAGGTGCTGTACTTCTCCAGGAGAGGTAGATATTTCTTCTCAAGTTTCACGTTGCCGGAATTCCTTGCCAGGATGACGATGTTCTTGATGGCTGTCAAGTCATCCTGCTTGATTTTCAATACCTTAGTGTAGTATTTAAGAGCGGTCTTGTCATCCCTTTTGGCTACGAGATAGTACGAACCTAGATTGTTCAGATAAAGAATATCGTTCGGCCGATATTTTAGCATTGTCTCGGAAAGTTCCCTGAACGCCTCATAAGAAGTCGGCGACGCGTATTTGAAGAACAGATAGCAATATTCCTGAACGGCAGTCGAGAAGAATTCTTCGTCAACTTTCTCCGTTCCGGGATATGTCCAGGATGGGTGAGCAGTTTCGTTGTAAATGATGAGAGATCTGAGATCAGACAATGCCATATCCGGACTCTCTTTCTCATATCCGATAAGAGAAGCGGATTTCAAAAGTCTCAAATCCAGTCTGTCCGGGTTCAACTGAATGGCTTTCTCGATAGCCTGCTGGCTCTTTCCGAAAAGCTCGTCATCGTAATTGATATCCTGGAAATAGTTGACACTCTTGCCGGTGCTGTCTTTAAGCGTCAGCAATGGCTCAGCCCCCAGATATCTGCTCTGGTCTCTGGTTATCACAGCGCTGCTTTGAGACTTCGACAGGTAATATGAGAAACGTCCTGTCAGCATATCCAGGTCGTCCGGATATGCTCCCTGCCATTTGTCCAATAATGTTTCTATGCCTACGCCAGTAGGACCTAACTTGTTTACAAGCAGTTGATACCTGTTTTTGTAGTCTTCGGATGTCTGAGCCTGAGCCGAGACAGACAATGCCGTCAATATGGACAGGATGGATAGTGTTATAAATTTTCTCATAATTGTCATATATTCATTCTTATACGTCTTCCCTGCGGATGCAGGTTGTTGCATCGGTTGCCGAGATTTTTGACGAATCCCAGCGGATGCCCGAGGTAGGTCATCAGTACCAAGCCCCTGTCTGCTTCCGGCAAGGTCAGCGTGTCTTTATGCAGGAATGCCAATGCCTGTTCTCTGTTGAGTTCGAATTCCGGAAATGCCCCTCTGTTATACTCTATGCACAATGCGAGGTCTTCATCCGGGATAAAGTCCCTGCCCTTAAGTTTGCCTGTGGTGCAACCCCTCAGAATCGGCTTCAGAAAATCAAGAATCTGGAATTCCTCCCTCAAATGAGTCGGAGTGGCGATAATCATATCTCCACGCACTTCGAAAGTCATCTTGCATCTGAAGTTTCTCTGCAGTTCGGCCTCTGAAACCGGCAATTTGGAATTGCATTGAGCCTTGGCCTTGAATTTTCCGGCAGCGTCTTCTCCAGTCTTGATGACTGCGGAGCAGTACTGCCCCTCGCCGGGAATAAGTCCGGGCAGCAGGCTTATGCCCATCTCTGTGGCGAACAGGCCTTCGTAATCGTGGTTGAAGTTGAACTTGTCGGCCCCCAGCGCAGATATTATCCATTTGACATTGTTGTCATTCTCGTACTTGTTGAAAGTGCAGGTCGAGTATATCAGAATGCCTCCAGGTGCGAGAGCCGGCCATACGTCTGCAATGATCCTGCGCTGTCTCGACTGGCATAGAGCCACGTTGTCGGCAGACCACTGCATCACGGCTTCCTCGTCCTTTCTGAACATTCCTTCACCGGAGCAGGGCACATCTGCGACTATAATGTCAAAGTATCCCTTGAGGGATGAGAATGCTTTCGGGTCCGCTGACGTGACGGCAACGTATGGATCACCCCAGATTCCTACATTGTCTGCAAGCACAGCTGCCCTCTGTTTCATTATCTCGTTTGAGACAACGATGTATGACTCGCATCCGGAAGCGCGCAATGAACCCAGGATGTCAGTGGTCTTGCCTCCTGGTGCGGCGCATAAGTCCAGAACTCTCAAAGGACGTTCTTTTGACTTCGTGCCGGCAACGGCTTCGACAGCCTGTCTGAACACATTTCCGACAAACATCGCTGAAGAGTCCTGCACATAGTAACAGCCCGCGTGCAGAAGCGGGTCAAGGGTGAATTTGGGCCTTTGCTCAAGAAAGAATCCGTCGTTGCACCAAGCCACAGGCGAAGTTTTGGCTTCGAAAATAGTGCTTGGAGATTTTTCGGAACGTGAAACGAACTTTGAATGGTTCATCCTTACAGAAACAGAGGCAGGTCCGTTCAATGCGTCAAGCACTTTGGCGGCACATTCCTGTCCTGTCACTTCTGTCAGAAATCTGATATATTCTTCCTTGAACTCCATTCAAAAATTGCTTGCTGCGCCAGGGCCGTCTCTAATTGTTCTTGAACATCGACGGATCGACCCCTTCCGGCATCTTTCCTTCAGCCATATCCGCAACCGCATCCACCATCTTGTCCACGGCATCCTGCAACTTAGAGCCGAGAAGCATCTTCATCATAAAGTTGAGGTCTGCGGAAATGTCAATATGGAAATCGGTGCTGTCCGGATTACCTCCGTCAGCATCGAAATGAACTTCAATCGTGAACTGGAACGGCGCGCCGTCATCCTTGTAGGTTATTTTTGAATATGGGGTGCGGTCTTCCACACGGATGCCCACATTGAATCCCTGAACAGTGGTGTGCAGAGAATCGAAATCTACCTCAATGCCTTGTTTCTTGTCTTCAGGCAACATAGCCACAAAATTGCGGAGGTCGGAAAACGGCATATACAGCATATAGGGAGCTCTCGCTACTGACCTGTGCTTGCTTTTAATTTCCATAGTTTTTCCTGTTTTGAAATAAACTCCAGGTTATCTGCCCCATTCGGACGGAGCCTTTCTCCATTCGTGCAGCAATTCCTTTGCGGACGGTGAAATATAGCCTGTCTCGCTTGCGGTTTCAACCAAAGCGGAATAGTTGGAGAGTGTGTCAAGTTTGACATTTTCCTCGCGGAAACGCTCTGCAGCCAGGTCAAACTGATATGTGAAGATGGCTACCATTCCCAAAACGTCTGCGCCTGCATCCCTGAGTGCCTTAACGGCTGCAAGACTGCTCATTCCTGTGGAAATAAGGTCCTCGATCACCACTACCTTCTTTCCAGGCGTGAGCTCACCCTCGATTTGAGAGCCTGTGCCATGGTCTTTCGGTTTCGGACGGACATAGATGAACGGCTTGCCCATTCTGTCGGCGGCAAGCACACCGTGTGCTATCGCGCCAGTAGCGACTCCTGCAACTATCTCTGCCTCAGGGTAAAGAGCCATTGCTTTCTCTGCAAGCCAAGAGGCTACTTGAGCCCTCAGTTCTGGATGTGAAAGTATTCTGCGGTTGTCGCAATAAATAGGGGAGTGCCAGCCTGATGCCCAGGTGAACGGGTCGTCCGGGCGAAGTAGGACTGCGCGTATGTCCATCAATGATTTTGCAAGTTTTTTGTCAACGCTTTCCATATAGATATCTATTTTATCACAAAAATAGCCGATAAAATCCCTAAAGTCAAATTTTGACATCGCATAATGGGCCTCTGTCATTTATTTTTATCTGAGCTCGGCAGGCGAATTCATACCTTAGCCATTATAAACACTTCCTTGATGGAAGGATACGTGTTCTTCAGAAATGGCGGGAGACTCGATTTTGCGACCCAGGCCGCTTTGGTGATGTCCTCTTCTGTCTGCGGTGTCAAATCGACAGGCGCCATATAATTCATCTGATACCACCAAGTGTGCTTCAGATGCCATATTCCATTCCTTTTATAACAATGGTCTGTGATACATATCAACTCGCCCAACTCCAGATTGTCCACTCCGGTCTCTTCCTGGACCTCTCTCAAAGCTGTAACAGTGATGTCTTCGCCTTGCTCCTGATGTCCTTTCGGCAGGTCCCAAAGCCCGTCCCTGCGTATGAGAAGATAGTCTCCGCGTCTGTTTGAGACAAGACCTCCGGCCGCATTCACTTCCTTGAACTGCTTGCATACGATTTCATAACAAGCATCCGGATCATTTGACGGAATGTACACTTTCTCTATCATCCCGTTCTGCTCGAACATCTCCACTAAGCCTGCGATGCTTTTATTTTCAGAAAAATGAAATTCAATGGCGTTCGGGTCTGTCAACGTCGCTTCTTCCGGTCTGCAGATTATGATGGCTCTTTTGTCGAAATATATCTTTTTCATTGTATCTTTTACGTTTTGCCGTAATTCCCCTTGACAAACTTACAAAAAATGCTCATAGCGCTGAAACAAATCGCGATTTTTTTCGTATATATATTAGTTTGACTATTTGAAAAAATATAATAATGAAATTATCTCAGTTTCAATTTCCGATTTCGTTGAGAAACGATATTGCACACGAGCCTACAGGCAAATGGCGTGATGAAAGCCGTATGATGGTTCTCCATAAGGATACCGGAGAAATCGAGCATAAGATATTCAAGAATATAACCGAATATTTCAGCAAAGGAGATACATTCGTGCTCAACGATACCAAAGTGTTCCCGGCTAGGCTCCTCGGTAAAAAGGAGAAGACCGGAGCGGACATAGAGGTGTTCCTTCTGCGCGAGCTCAACAGGGAGCAGCGCCTTTGGGATGTCATCGTCGAGCCTGCAAGGAAAATCAGAATAGGAAACAAGTTGTATTTCGGCGACGACAGTCTTGTAGCCGAGGTTATAGACAATACGACATCAAGAGGAAGAACTCTGCGATTCCTCTATGACGGTAAATATGAGGAGTTCAAGAATACTCTGTTCGGACTTGGCGAGATTCCGGTTCCGAAATGGGTGAAAGAGAAGACGACTCCGGAAGACAAGGTAAATTTCCAGACAATCTTCGCGAAGAACGAAGGTGCCGTGTCCGCTCCTGCGGCAGGACTTCACTTCAGCCGTGAGCTCTTCAATATGATGATTCTGAAGGACATCAACAAGGCGTTCATAACAGAGCATATGGGTATAGGCTATTTCCGCAAAGTTGATGTGGAGGACCTTTCAAAGCACAAGATGGACTCTGAAAGGCTTATCATTACCGAGGAAGCTGCCGATATCATTAACAAGACCAAGCGCGAGGGACACAAGGTTCTTGCAGTCGGTGTTACGGTGATGCGCGGACTTGAAACATACGTGACTACAAATGACGAAGTTCAGGCCTACGACGGATGGACCAACAAATTCATTTTCCCGCCATACCGTTTCGCTGTTCCGGATGCAATCGTGTCCAATTTCCATCTGCCGGGCTCTACTATGCTTATGGCTGTCGCGGCGTTCGGTGGCTATGAACTTGTCAAGAAGGCTTACGAGACAGCACTTCAGGAAAAATACAAGTTCGGTCCTTACGGTGACGCTCTGCTGATAATATAATCGCATCGCAAGTCATTTAAAAATCATAAAAAAGTGGTTCGTTTTTCATTAAATGGACCACCTTTTCTGTTTTATGTGCCGGGCGCTTCATATTTTCGCCGAAAAAAGAGATGAGGTACGACTGCATTGAAGAGTTGGCGCCGTGGTGCGCGTTGAACAGAATTTTCGGATTCGCCCCCAAAACTGGAATGGAATTGATTCGCAGGTTCGGCAGTCCCGGGGCTGTGTTCAGGGCGGGGCGTACGGAATTGGCGTCAGTGCTGAAGCCGGGGTCAATATATTATCAGTCAATATCATCAGCTTGCCTGAAAGACGCGGAGTCGGAATTGCTTCGTCTTAAACGGGACGGCTGTAACTTCCTGTGCGCGGATGATGAAAGATATCCAGTCCTTCTTTCCGAGTGTGAAGATGCTCCCATAGGGCTGTACCTCAAGAGCGAAACCTCTCCGGACGAGTTGTTCAGACCACGCCCGGCCGTTGCAATAGTAGGGACACGCGACATCACAAGTTATGGACGTGAATGGTGCGTCAAGATAGTCAATGCTCTAGCACGTGCCAAGATTCCTCCGATAATAGTGAGCGGACTCGCCATAGGTACTGACGTTACAGCGCATATCCGTGCGCTCGAATTGGGCATCCCCACTTTTGCAGTTATGGCGACAGGTATTGATGCCGTATATCCTTTCAGACACGGAGCTGTTGCGGAAAGGATATGTGGATCAGACGGTTGCGCTCTGATTACCGATTATCCTCCGGGGACTTCTCCGCTGGCGATAAATTTCTTGAGGCGTAACCGGATAATCGCGGGTTTGAGCAAGGCCGTGATACTCATAGAGTCCAGGAAGAAAGGTGGCGGACTGATGACTTGCAGGCTTGCGTATTCTTATAATAGAGATGTGTATGCTTTGCCTGGACGGATTGACGACGTCTGTTCAGAAGGATGCAACAGGCTTATAAGGGAGAAGGTGGCGGAATCCATTTCAGATATAGATTCACTTGTTTCCGCGCTTGGTATGGGAGTATCTTCGGCTGACGCGAAAAAGGACATAAAATCGTATGTGCTCTCGAAATATGCTGAAGAAGAAAGCTATGATGCCGCAGTAAGGCTTTCTGAAATCGCGGATATAATAAGCCGGAACAGGGATATCCGGAAAAATGATCTGTGCTCTTTGACCGGGCTGCCTTTTCAGGAAATCGCCCGACTCGTTTCAAGACTGGAGTGTGACGGCATTATATGCACTGATTTGATGCAGGGATGCCACATAGATCCGAATAATTTTTGACATATAATCAAACGGATTCTTAAATTTGCAGGATAATTTCAGAGAGATGGCTTTGTGTAAATACATAGATACTCACGCACATATCAGCGACCTCGCTTTTGACGGGGACGAGAATGCCGTAATTGAGCGCGCTCTTGCAGCCGGGGTCGGCCTGATACTTCAGGCTGACATAGACAGTCGCGAGCGTGGACGTATGGTCGAATTGGCTGCGAAATATCCTTCAGTGCTGAAAAATATGGCGGGACTGTATCCCGGTTCAGTCAACGAATCTTGGGAGCAGGAAGTTGAGGCCGTAGAGAAATTCGCTGTTGGGGGGAATGTCGTCGCCATCGGAGAGATCGGATTGGACTATCATTATTCGAAAGATACTGCTGAACTTCAGAAACTCGCGTTCAAGGCGCAGCTGAGGCTCGCCGACAAGTTGGGATTGCCGGTGAATATACACGAACGAGATGCCATCGATGATTTCTTTGAAGTGTTGGATGAATGTAAAGGTTTGAATATCAGAGGAAATCTGCACGCTTTCAGCGGAAGCAAGGAAACCTTTGCCAGACTGCAGAAATATGGCGATTGGATGGTAGGAATAGGTGGGGTATGCACATTCAAAAAAGCCGGCATAGCGGAGACTTTGAAATATATTCCGCTGGAGCGCATCGTGTTGGAAACTGACGCTCCTTATCTTGCTCCGGTGCCTTTCCGCGGACAGCGCAACGAGAGCTCATACATTCCGCTCATCGCGGCCAAGATAGCTGAGATTAAGGGAATTGACATCGATACTGTTGCTGAGGTTACAACGGGCAATGCGCGTGTGCTGTTCCACCTGGACGCTGTCTGAATCTGCCGGATAAGAAAAAGTAAGATTTAATTGAAATTTGACTTGAAATAAAGAGTATGCCTATATCAATGAATGGAAATAACAGCAAATCTGCGCTGCTTTTGATTTATACCGGCGGTACGATAGGAATGAAACAGGATGCCAATGACTTGACGCTCAAGCCTTTCGATTTTAGTCAGATACTTGATGAAGTCCCTGAAATGGGGAAGTTCGCATTCAAAATCGACAGCTTTGCGTTTGAGCCTCCTATTGATTCTTCAGACGTTGAGCCGTCGCTTTGGCAGAAACTGACCGTCCTGATAAAAGAAAAGTATGATGATTATGACGGTTTCATAATCCTTCACGGTACTGATACGATGGCATATTCAGCATCTGCGCTCAGTTTCATGCTGGACGGGCTTTCCAAGCCTGTCATATTCACCGGAAGCCAGTTGCCTATAGGCGTGCCGCGGACTGACGGCAGAGAAAACCTTATTTCCGCAGTCGAGATCGCCTCGGCGAAGGATTCTGACGGTCATCCTAGGGTGCCGGAAGTGAGCGTTTGCTTCGCGTCAACGCTTCTCAGGGGAAACAGGTCCGTGAAGGTCAATTCGGAGGGGTTCAGAGCATTTCAGTCCCCCAATTTTCCGCCTCTGGCCGAGGCCGGCATAACCATCAGATATAATAACGATGTGATCAGAAGGCCGATCGACTGGTATCAGAACCTGTCGGTCAATACGGAACTTGATACTCGTGTGTCCATACTCAAGATGCATCCCGGGATTACCCCTCAGGTGGTCCGCAATATCCTCTGCGGGGCGGAGACCAGGGCGGTCATAATCGAGACATACGGTGCCGGGAATGCTCCGTCGAGCAAATGGTTTCTCGACATATTGGATGAAGCAAGCGCATTGGACAAGATATTGGTGAACGTGACTCAGTGTCTGGCGGGCACAGTCGATATGAACATCTATGCCAATGGCAAGCATCTGGAGACCTGCGGCGTAATAGACGGCCGGGATTTGACTACTGAAAGCGCATTGGCGAAACTGTTCTATCTTATGGGGAAGAGCCAGGACAATAACTGGGTGCGGTCAATGTTCGTCCGTAACCTCAAAGGCGAAATAACGGAATAAGAAATTATTCAAAACGACATCTATGTATTGCCAAATGAAAAATATTTGCTAAATTGCAACGGTTTTGGAGTGTATTTTACCGCCTCCAAAAGTCCTTTTTGAAAATTATAAACATTAATACTTAATTATTTCAAACACACAAAAACAATTATGAAAAAGTTTTTCATGTTTTTGGCAGTAGCCGGCATTATGGCCGTATCTGCAAACTTCGCAGCTGCTCAGGAACAGTCAGCAGATGCAGCTGAACCAGCTGCTACAGAAGCTGCCGCTCCAGCTAATGACTTGGCAGCCCTTACAGCAAATGCTCCTGAAGTTCCTCTTCATCAGCAGCTCAAGACAAAGTTCATCGAGGGCGGTCCTCTCTGGATGGGTCCTATCGCACTCTGTCTTGTCCTCGGTCTCGCACTTTCTATCGAAAGAATTCTTTACCTTACATTTGCAAAGACAAATGTCAAGAAACTCGTTGAGGGCGTAGAGGCAGCTCTTGCAGAAGGTGGCGTTGAGCAGGCTAAAGATCTTTGCCGTGGAACTCGCGGTCCTGTCGCAAGTATTTTCTATCAGGGTCTTCTTCACTATGAGGAAGGTGTTGATGTCGTTGAGAAGACAATCGTTTCTTATGGCTCAGTTCAGATGGGTCTTATGGAGAACGGTCTTACTTGGATCTCCCTCTTCATCGCACTTGCACCGTCTCTCGGATTCTTGGGAACAGTCGTTGGTATGATCGCCGCATTCGATGCTATCCAGGCAGCAGGTGATATTTCTCCAAACGTCGTTGCAGGAGGTATGAAGGTCGCCCTTATCACTACAGTGTTCGGTCTTATCGTTGCGATGATTCTTCAGGTGTTCTACAACTACATCCTTACAAAGGTTGAGTCCCTTACCGCAGATATGGAGGATTCTTCAATCTCTTTTGTTGACGTTTTGACAAAATTCTCTGCAAAGAAGTAAATAAGAGTTTTTAGAATGAAAGACCTTAATAAAATATTCAAATGGCTGATGTGGCTGCTTTTTGCTGTCAGCGTAGGTCTGATTGTATGGGGTGTATCAGTAGGTTATCCTTCTACCCCTTCTCAGCCTGACGGTGGTACAGTAAATGCGCTGCTCTATTGGTGCTATGCGATGATCGGTCTCGGTGCTTTCTGCGCTGTAGTATTCGGACTTGCAGTGTCAATCGCAAACAATCCTAAATCACTCGTTAAGATCGGTGTAGGACTCGTTGCTGCTGCTGTTGTCTGCGGTATCGCTTATGTACTTGCTCCAGCCAGCCCTGCTATCGGTATGCTTGAACAGCCTACCGCAGGAGTTCTTAAGTTTACAGATACTATACTTAACATTGTTTATTTCGCAGGCGGTCTGGCAATCCTTGCCATCATCTTCGGTGAAATCTACAGTTCAGTACGTAATAAATAATTTGGGATATGGCTAGTAAAAAGACTCCAGCTCTTAACACAAGCTCAACAGCGGATATCGCGTTCCTGCTTCTGTGCTACTTCCTTATGACTACGACAATGGGAACACAGACAGGTCTTCAGCGTCGTCTTCCGCCGATGCCGGATCCTAACCAGAAAGTCGAGGACCAGAAGGTCAACAAGAGAAATCTTATCACCGTAAAGGTCAACGCTCAGGATAGGCTTATGGCAGGTAATGAACCAATGGACGTCAGCCAGCTCAAAGAGAAGATCAAGATTTTCCTTACAAACCCTGCAGATGACCCGACTCTTCCTGAAAGAGTTGTTACGGATATCGAGGGATATGGTAAATATCCTGTTTCCAAGGGTGTCATCTCTCTTCAGAATGACCGTGGTACAAGCTATAGGGCTTACATCGCAGTTCAGAACGAGCTTGTAAAAGCCGTAAATGAGTTGCGTGACGAGTTCTCAAAGGCAAACTACGGAAAGGTTTTCGCCAATCTTACTGAGGAACAGCAGGATGTTGTCAAGAAGTGCATCCCTCAGAACATTTCTGAGGCAGAGCCTAAGAATGTCGCTAAATAATTAAAGGAGGATAAGAATATGTCTAAATTTCGTAAAGAGGAAAAGAAAGAGGTTCCGGCATTGACTTCGAGTTCATTGTCAGATATCGTCTTCATGTTCCTATTCTTCTTCATGGTGACCACACAGCTCAGAAGCACTGAGGACAAGGTTATGGTTAAACTCCCTGAGGCTTCAGAGGTTATCAAGCTCGAGAGGAAGGATCTTGCTTCATACATCAATGTCGGCCCTCCTACAAGGAATCTGCAGGCAAAGTATGGTACTGACGCACGTATCCAGTTGAATGACTCCTTCAAGACTGTCACTGATATTCGTGACTTCATTGCGGCAGAACGTGACGCTATGTCTGAGTCTGACCGTCAGTTCATGAACACAGTGCTTAAAGTTGACCAGGACGTCAGAATGGGTATTGTAACTGACATCAAGCAGGAACTTAGACGTTGTTCAGCCCTGAAAATTATGTATCAGGCAAGAAGAGCGGAATAAGTTTTCGAAACATCTATACGGAAGGACGGCTTACAAGGCCGTCCTTTTTTATTGCCCTGTTCTTTTTGCTCCTCTTAGTTTGTATAAAGACGTAGATTTGATTAAATTTGCAAGAATAACATTACTACAATGGAAACAGTTTCAAGGACTAAAATCAAGGAGTTGCTCAAGATGCAACCTGGTCAGGATGTTCTTGCCAAAGGTTGGGTAAGAACTAAGCGCGGTAACAAGCAGGTTAAATTCATCGCACTTAATGACGGCTCCACTATAAATAATATTCAGGTCGTTGCAGAAACGGACGTCATCAGCGAAGATATTCTCAAAAAGATAACTACAGGTGCCAGCCTTGCTGTCAGAGGCAAGCTTGTCGAATCGCTCGGCAGCGGTCAGCACGTTGAGATCAAGGCGGAGTCCATAGAAGTTTACGGTGAGTGCGACCCTATGAGGTATCCTCTGCAGAAGAAGGACACTTCCCTTGAGTATCTTAGGACAGTAGCTCACATGAGGCTGAGAACCAATACGTTCGGTGCAGTCTTGAGGATCAGGAACGCGATGGCTTTCGCTATCCATTCATTCTTCCAGAGCAAAGGCTTCGTATATCTCAATACACCTCTCATTACAGAATCTGATGCCGAAGGCGCAGGAGATATGTTCCAGGTGACTACGCTTGACCTTGCAAAAGTTCCTGTTCATAATGGAAAGGTTGACTTCAGCAAGGATTTCTTCGGGAAGAAAACCTGCCTTACGGTGAGCGGCCAGCTCGAAGGTGAGCTCGGTGCTACAGCTGTCGGCGAGATTTATACATTCGGTCCTACATTCCGTGCAGAGAATTCAAATACTCCTAGGCATCTTGCCGAGTTCTGGATGATTGAGCCTGAGATGGCGTTCTACGATATGTATGACACTATGGATCTGGAGGAAGAGTTTGTCAAGTATCTTGTTCAATATGCTCTGGACCATTGCCTTGAAGATATCCAGTTCCTCAACGACAAATATGACGACGGACTTGTGGAAAGATTGAAGAGCGTGCTTGGAATCGACTTCGTGAGGCTTACCTATACTGAAGGAATCAAGATTCTTGAGGAGTCCGGCCAACAGTTTGAATTCCCGGTCAAGTGGGGTGTTGACCTGCAGAGCGAGCACGAGAGATATCTTGTCGAGAAGCATTTCAAGAAGCCTGTCATACTTACCGATTATCCGAAAGAAATCAAGGCCTTCTATATGAAGCAGAATGAGGACGGCAAGACTGTACGCGGTACGGATGTCCTTTTCCCTAAGATCGGCGAAATTATCGGAGGTTCAGAAAGGGAATCATCTCTCGAGAAACTTGAAAACAGAATCAACGAACTGGGAATGAGCCGCAAGAATCTCGAATGGTATATCGATACCAGAAGATTCGGCACAGTGCCTCACAGCGGATTCGGTCTTGGCTTTGAACGATTGCTGCTGTTCGTTACAGGAATGAGCAACATCCGTGACGTCATTCCATTCCCTAGAACCCCAAGGAACGCTGAATTTTAATAATATACGGTTATGCTAGTTATCGGTATTGCAGGCGGTTCCGGTTCAGGAAAGACAACGGTTGTAAACGCTATTACCAGCGAGTTGAAAGAACGGGTTGTCGTAATTCCACAGGATTCGTATTACAAGGATTCAAGCTTCTTGCCTCTGGAAGAGCGTCAGAAAATTAATTTTGACCATCCTGATGCGATTGATTTCGAATTGCTGTGCAAGCAGCTGAAAGAGCTCAAGGAAGGAAAGCGAATCGAACAACCTGTCTATTCATATCTGACCTGTTCAAGATCCAAGACAGAAACGATAACGGTTGAGCCGGCTGACGTAATCATAATCGAAGGTATTCTGGTGTTCACGTGCAAGAAACTGCGTGAACAGATGGATATAAAGATATTCGTGGATGCGGACGATGACGACAGGCTGATGCGCGTAATGGCAAGAGATATCATCGAGAGGGGGAAGACCGTTGAAACGGTGATAGAAAGATATACCAAGACTGTGAAGCCGATGTATCTTCAGTTCATAGAGCCGAGCAAGCGCTACGCCGACATCATTATACCTCAAGGCGGTCACAACAAGGTCGCAATCGACGTAATATCCGCCACTATAGAAAAATCTCTGCAAAAGAAGAATGCTTACACGGGACGATAAAGCGGGACTTTATCTTACGGTGATAGTTCATCTGGTGATTTTGATAATCCTGCTGGTTGCACAATTGGGGTTCTCCTTGAGTAAGGAGAACACTTTTCTTGTCGACTTTTCCAAGATTGACGATACTAAAATCGAGAAGAAAACTCAAAATGCCGCAAGTGATGAAGAAAGGACAATGGATGAGCTTGTGGCAGAGAAAGTTGCCAGGATGTTGGCAGGAACTTCCGGAACTGAATTCCGCAATGTGACGTCGTCACGCAACAAGGGCGCGTTGAAGGATGACAGGCATACAGATGCAGATAAACTTTATGCTGACGCTGAAAGACTTGCAAAAGAACTGAAGGCTGGAGTCAAAATCGAGCCTGACGACGATTACGCAGCAATTTCTTCTAAGGATATTCCGAACGAGACGCCTGAAATAAAGCCATACAGCGGTCCGTCCGTGCTTTCCTGGCATCTTGACAACAGAAAGGCAAGCCGTCTGCCCATACCGGCATACAGATGCTACAGCGGTGGTATGGTCACTGTAGTGATAACTGTAAATACGGCAGGAAAAGTGATTGACGCCCGTGTCCTCGATGATGTGTCATCCACAGACAAGTGTCTCAGGGATTTTGCAGTGAGGGCTGCGCGTATGTCATTGTTCTCGGCAAATCCGACTGCTCCGTCCAGACAGGTAGGCGATATCGTTTACCAGTTCTTGGCGCAATGACAGAAATCAATCTGAAATGCAGGATTGGAGAGAACAGTTGAGAGCGTTGCGAAAGGCGAACAACGATGTGGCCTGGACTATGTCCGAGTATATCGACGAAACGCCGTGCTCCATCACTCCTACATTGATGGATGAGGTGAATCCCGGAGGTAGATTGCCTGAAGAGGCCATTGTTGCCGCCTTGATTGCCGGTTTCTCTGGAATCGATGAGGACGACAGGGTGCTGAACGGATATTTCAACGAATCTGTAAGAAAACTGGATGCAGAGGTCTACGCTCAAAATCCATATCTTGGGACAATAAAATTCCCTGACGTGAGCACTGCTCACTGGAGATTCACGCATTATACATATAAGCCTTACGAGATTTTCATACGGGATGACATCCGTGTTGACAGGAGTCTTCAGGAAATTCCGCAGTTGGGATACTTCAACTGCCGTTTCACATATCCGGCCGTCGAACAGGATGGAAGAGAATGGATGGCGGTCAAACCCAGCGAGATAGCCACAATGCAGCCTGTAATCGACGTGGTGAGCGGGAATGTCGTCACTTTCGGTCTTGGGCTTGGATATTTCACGTTTATGTCTTCACAAAAGCCTGAAGTCGAGTCTATTACCGTCATTGAGCGTGATGAGGAGGCTATCGGACTGTTCACCAGATATATTCTTCCGCAGTTTCCGAATAAAGAAAAAGTGAAGATAGTCCGAAGCGATGCCTTTGAGTATATGGAAAATTCAATGCGGAACGCCTTGACATCGGAATTTGACTATGCTTTTGTGGATCTGTGGCACGACACCTCGGACGGATTGGACGCTTATCTGCGTGCAAGGAAAATAGAGTCCGCGCTGAAGGAAGCCGGCTGCGGGACTGTTTTCCATTATTGGGTGGAGAAATCGCTTATCTCGGCCTTCAGATGGAATGTGTTTGAAAGAGTGCTTGCCACCTGTTCTTCACTGGAAGATGCGTACGACAAACTGTCGGATAATTCCCTGAAAAACTATATTTCTTCCTTCATATTGCCGGCGTAATCGCGCCATTTGCTGATAAGCGCCTGCATATCAGCCGGAAGTTCTGAATCGAAGCGGATGAATTCTTTTGTCCGTGGGTGTATGAATCCGAGCGTCTTTGCGTGGAGAGCCTGTCTTGGGCAAAGTTCAAAGCAATTCTTAATGAACTGTTTGTATTTGGCGTAGATGGTGCCTTTTCTTATCTCAGAGCCGCCGTATCTCTCGTCGTTGAACAGCGGATGTCCGATATAATTCATATGGACACGAATCTGGTGAGTCCTTCCGGTCTCAAGCCTGCATTCGACTACTGTTACATATCCGAATCTTTCGATTACACGATAATGTGTTACAGCGTGCTTGCCCTTGTCTCCTTCAGGATATACCTTGAAGCGGAGTCTGTCGTTGGGATCTCTGCCGATGTTGCCCGTAATCGTGCCTTCGTCTTCTTTCAGATTCCCCCACAC
>CAVKAQ010000045.1:0-18679 GCA_963654225.1 Butyricicoccaceae bacterium
ATCCTGGACTCCTATAGGAAACGGCACATTCTCAGGTTCCGCAGTTGCAGGAGCCTCATTCAAGGGCACATTCTACGGCCAGAACCACACCGTCAAAGGACTCAAGATGAGCATAGCCTCAAATGCCGAGAGCGGAGCAGTTACCGGACTCTTCGGTGTTCTGCAGGGTGCTACGGTAAAGGATGTCACAGTCGGTGAGGGTTCTACTGTAACTGCATCTTCTGCCGCGTTTGCTTGCGCCGGAGGTATTGCCGGTGCTGTCGTAAACTCCACTGTTGAGCACTGTTTCAATTATGCGTCATTCAACATTTCCGGAGGTAAGGACAACGTCAGCCAGAGATTCGGAGGCATTGCCGGCAGTTTGTATTCAGATGGCGAAACGCTCTCTCAGATTACGGACTGCACCAACTACGGCAAGATGTCATCAGTGAATACCGTAAACACCAAGAACGGTGCGACGGCATTCTCCGAAGGCGGTATTGTCGGATTTGCCGAAAGCGCAAATTCCGCTTTGAGAGTTCGCGTCACATCCTGCGACAACTACGGCGAGATGAATGTACAGGCATCCCGAAACGGCGGTATTGTCGCTTCATTGAACAAGAATGCAACGGTTGAGAAGTGCACCAACTATGCGGATATCACCAACACTGACACAAAGGCAAGCAACACCCGTGTTGCCGGAGTCGTATCCGGAATGGGTTCTCAGACTTCAGTCCTCAACTGCGTCAACAAGGGAAATATCACTTTCGCGGTAGCAGGAAACACTACGCAGGGATATGCCGGAGGTGTTGTAGGCCAGACCAATGACAACAGCAATGTGGTCAGCTATTGCGAGAACTACGGCTGCGTGCGTTCTGACATCTTCAATGCGACAGACGCGACAAAACGCTTCATCGCCATCATTGTAGGAAACACGAACAACAAGACCTGCATAATCACCAACAACAAGGTAGGCGGAAAGATCGGCCCTTATTCTGACGACAGCGCTGTCGTGACCATCACGGCTGACAATTTCAGTTCTTATGTTTACTTCACGCCTAAGACTGCGCCGTCTGCTACAGTAGGCAACGAATTTGCCGGTGAAATTCTGAGCAAAGGCATCGCCTCAGCCCAAGATTTCGTAGAGTTCGCAGCTGCCGTCAACGCTGGCGAATCCACCGAAAGATGGCAGGACGAAGCTGGCGGAATCAATCTTCTGAACGACATCGATATGTCTTCCGTTACTGACTGGACTCCGATCGGCAACGGCACATACGCTGTATCTTCCAACGTAATCACCGTGAAAGGTGCACAATTCACAGGCAAATTCAACGGACAGGGTTACAAAATCCGCAATTTCAAGGCCGTCGATGCTTCCTCTACCATAGGAAGCACCTTCGGGCTGTTCGGAATTGTAGGTTCAGGCGCGACCGTCGAGAACTTCACTTTCGAGTCTTCCTGTTCACTGACGGTTACCGCGACAGTAAAGAATACTGCAAGCGGGCTCATCGCCGGACTTGTACTTGACGGCACGGTACGTGACGTTCACAGCTACGCGCCTATGACGTTCAAGGGAAAGACAGGAGCTAACAACTCGCCCCAGTTTATGGCGCTCATCGGATATGCTTTCACTGAAAAGTCCGCCGTCACGATTGACAGCATCGACAATTACGGTGAAATCACTGCCGAAAATGCGGACAACAACCAGCAGGGAGGTGCTAGCGCGCAGCATATAGCAGGCATCGTAGGTTTTGCAAGTTCTGACGCTTCCGCCACCACCTTCGTAACAATCTCAGATTGTTCCAACAGCGGAAATATGACTTCCGCCACCTGCCGCACCTCCGGCATCTGCGCCGCCGCGAACCGCGCGACAAATCTCGTGAACTGCGTAAACCGTGGCAATCAGCTGAACAGCTGCCCGGGTTCCGACAAGGGACGTCTGGGCAACATCACCTGCAATACCGGGGCAGGTTCTTCCGCCACGGGCTGCGTCAATTACGGCAACCTGATTTCCACTTCAAGTTCAAGAGTCGGAGGCATCACCAGCCTGTCAAACACAGCGACATTCACCGGCTGCGCCAACTACGGCAAGATCCAGTCGGACAATAAGTACAGAGGCCTGTTCTGGGCCTACAACAACGGCGCGGCAACCTGGACAGACTGTACCGCAGGAGGCACTGTAGGAACCTACAACAAGGGAGAAGGCGTTGATGACGTCTACACTGAAGAGGCGAAGATAAACTATCTCGGACAGCAGGGGGCGACAAAATCGACTCTCGACAACATCACCTACCTTGTCGGCACGAAAGAACCCGATGAACCGTCGGAGTCCACCGCGAAACTCAAAATTCTCTTCATCGGGAACAGTTTCACGAAGGACGCGGTGGAACATCTCCCCGGAATGCTTGTGGCGGCAGGCATAACTGACATAAAACTCTGTCATATATATTATGGCGGACGCAGAGTCTTCGAGTACAATGACGGCTATGCCACTTCTGTTGATTACCACTGCTATACCTGCGAGAACGGTGCGACGGCTTGGACGGATGTAACCGGAAAGAGTCTCCACGAGGTCGTCTCAAGCGACAGCTGGGACATTGTCACCATTCAGGAGCACACCGGCCGTGCGGTCGCCTGGTCGTGGACGGACAGCCAGAAAATCGCGTTCCAAGGTCTAATCGACAAGGTCAAGGCGGATTGCACCAAGAAGACTCCTGAGTTCTATTTCATTATGTCACAGGCATATCATAATCTTGCAAAAATTGCCTCGGCCGACCAGTCTTCCGAAACATTCACTGACACCGAAGGGATGTACAACACCATTGTTTCGATGACAAAGAGCCTGATGACAGATGTTTCTGATTTCAAGGATATCGTGGCCACCGGGACCTGCCTGCAGAACCTCAGGACATCATCGCTCAACAACTCTATGGCGCTCACCCGCGACGGTTACCATATGGACTACGGCATCAGCCGCTATGCCGCAGCCTGCCTGGTCTTCGAGAAGCTCATCAGCCCGTCTTTCGACAATATGAAACTCGACTCCAACACCTATCGTTACACGGTTTCGAGCACGACGGATGGCAGCTGGTCCACCCCGGTCACGGACTCGAACGCCCCGGTCGCCCTCAAGGCGGCCCGGGCGGCGCTGACCAAGCCGTACGAAGTCACGACAATCGATTGACAGGGACAATACTGACTGAATGCAAAACCGGCCGCAGGAGATCCTCCGGCCGGTTTTCTTTATCATCAGCAAGGGCTGCGCTCCCAGAGATATGCTCGACCGTAACACGGCCACTGACAACAACAAGCTCGACAAGCCGCGGAAACTTGAATTTTTGGGCACTTCGCGACAGAGCGAATAGAAAATTCGCTATCTTTACGGAATCGAGTGAACAGTGGCTATTATGAGCGGAATGAAATCGGCTTTGGATGCGGAATACATCATTGACGGAGTAAGGAAAGAACTTACACCGCGTCAGATATTGAATGAAGCATCAGGACTCAAAGGGGCTGAAAGGCCGGAAGCGAAGGGCGAGCCAATCATTGACGAGAGCACAGACCCTTGCATCTCCGGAAGCGGATTCGACCCCAATCTCATTGAAACATATCTGGAATCGACAAGAGAGGCATACTCCGCAGAGCGGAACATTCCCGTCTGCTATGCTGACAGCTGCACGAGAAACGCGGTTGCGTCGGCATTGTTGAATGCAATCTGGCGAAACGGACATTTCCGTCTGGACGACCTGTCTGTCAACATCATCTGGAAATGGGACACAGGACAGATAGGAAATATGGCGGCATTTTATCAGTCTGTGGAAGCAGCCTGCAGTTATCTGGACCTGCTTGGAATCAAGATCGGCAAATACAAGTTTCAGGACTGCCGCGGATGCCGGACAATCAAGGTAAACATAAGCCTCGAGAATTCCGTCAAGGAATCCGACTCGGATATGGACGACGAACCTGTGGATATATCTGAAAGCATCGACAGAGAAATAATGGGCACTCCGGACGCTGACGACTCGACTCCATTCTGCGAAATTCCTTTCAAGACGGCGAATCCTGCTCTGGGAAGGGCCCGCAAATGCGCTGAAACCGTTTCGGGCAAACAAGACAATTGGCTGATTTATATACCTTTCGACACGTGCAAGTTCCGGCTTGGAGGCTCCGTTCTGTCCGAAATAACCGGAATCTACGGCGGCAAGGCACCAGACAATTTCGACTCCGACTATTTCATTGACTGCTATGAAGTTCTGCGCGAATTCGTGGAAGACGGAGTCATCGTATCAGGATGCACTGTGGGCACCGGAGGGCTTATTACGGCACTGGACAGAATGATGCCGGGCGACAAGATGGCGTCTGACCACAAAACAGACTCCGCTGCCCGAGACGCTGAAAACGGACCTGACTGCGAGATTGACATTTCCGACATAATGAGGTCATACGATGAGACCGGCAAGGTGGAGGTGCTCTTCTCTGAAGTTCCGGGCGCCGTTATCGAGATCAGGGACAGCGACTTCGACTACATGGACGCAGAGATGGTGCTACAGGACGTCGCCTACTACCCTATCGGCCATCCCGGCAGACACGGATTCAAGCTGTCCGACAATCAGACAAATGTTTCCACGATACTTCAATCACTTATCCGCCAGCAGGATACGACTGCTGAAGGTGAAGACTAGGAGGAAAGAATATGACAGGCAAATATGCTAACATTCCGGTCAAGGGAGAAGGCAAGAGACCTAAAATCTTCGTACTTGACACCAATATCATCCTGCACGACTACAAGGCAATCCACAAGTTCCAGGACAATGATATAGTTATCCCGATTGCCGTAATTGAAGAACTGGACAAGTTCAAGAAAGGAAATGACGCATTGAGTTTCAACGCCCGCGGATTTATGCGAGACATTGACAAACTCACTGAAGGAAAGATGTTCGGCAGGTCCGGAGTGCCTATCGGAAAAGGTATGGGCAATATAAAGATTGAGCCTAACCATCCTTTTCCTGATGGCATGAAAGAGCTTTTCCACGATGACATCCAGGATCATAGAATCTTGGCCACCGCCATCTGGGTGCGAGACAACAATCCTGAAAGATTTGTCGCCCTGGTCACCAAGGACATCAACTTGAGAATGAAGGCAAAGGCGGCAGGAATGGTCGCCCAGGACTATCTCACTGACAGGATTGAAGAACAGAAGGTCGAGTTCGCGCAGAAAGAGGTAGCCTTGCTCAGCGATGTTCCGGATGACGTGATGCAGGAACTTGCTTACGGAAAGGACAATGCGGTTGACTGGAAACGGATATGCCGGTCCAAGCCGTCCGCCAATCAGCTTTTCAAATTCAAATGGAAGAGCAACGAGGATGATATGCTGTGCGCAAGATTCGATGAAGACTCTGACAAAATCATCCTTGTGAGAAAACGCGAAGCCTGCGGAATCAAGCCCCGCAATGACGAGCAGAAATTCGCTCTGGACGCCTGTCTGAACAAGAAGATTCAGCTGGTTTCATTGACCGGAGGCGCAGGAACAGGCAAGACGTTGCTCGCATTGGCTTCCGCATTGGAGCAGGAACGTGATTTCGACCAAATTATCCTGTCCAGGCCTACGGTAGTTCTCGGCAATCAGGACATCGGATTCCTTCCCGGAGACCAGAAGAACAAGATGAGCCCGTTCCTGCAGCCGCTTATGGACAACCTCAATGTAATAAAATCATTATATCGTCCGAGCAGCAAGGAATATCAGAGAATCGAAAGCCTCGTGAAGGATGAGAAACTTCTGATAACTCCCCTCGCCTACATCAGGGGCCGCAGTCTCGGCAAGTCATTCTTCATCATTGACGAAGCCCAGAATCTTACGCCTCACGAAGTCAAGACAATCATTACCAGAGCGGGAGAAGGCACCAAGATGGTGTTCACCGGAGACATTTTCCAGATTGACCAGCCTTATCTGGACCAATGGTCAAACGGCCTTACGCATATCGGGGAGAAGATGGCCGGACAAAAGCTGTTTGAACACGTATTCCTTAGAAAAGGCGAGCGGAGCGAACTGTCAGACCTTGCGGCTAAACTGTTGTAGATATGCTGAAATTCATAAAGGACTGGATGCTGCCGATTGCCATAATCGCAGGCGTGGTGTCTTACCTTATATTATATTATATTCCTCCGTTCGCAGTTCACATAGAACCCGGATTTTCTGTTTTCGCGAAGAAAGTCCAGCCTATGCTGATTGCGACTATGCTGTTCCTTCAGTTCAACAAGATTTCACCACACGATTTCCGGTTGAGAAAATGGCATATCGCGGCCCTCTGCTTCCAGTTGGTTATGTTCGTCGTATTAACCTGGATATCAGCCATATTGCCAGACGGAAACGCCAAGATTCTCGCCGAGAGTGCGATGCTTTGCTTCATCTGCCCTACTGCGGCCGCGGCAGGCGTCATCACAAGCAAACTTGGCGGAAGCCTGTCTGACACGGTTTCCTATGTTATGCTCATCAACGTGGCGGTATCCATTGCCATCCCGCTGATAATCCCAATCTTCAACACTTCTGCGGACGTTTCATTCATCAGCAGTTTCATCGCGATAAGTATGAGGATATTCCCGATTCTCGTCCTGCCGCTTCTGCTTGCCTGGCTGATCAGATACACTATGAAAAAACTGCAGCACAAACTGCTCCGATTCGTGGACTGGGCATTCTACTTCTGGGGCCTCTCACTCGGATTTTCGGTATATCTTGCCACCAAGTCTTTGGTTGACAGCCACATATCGTTCTGGATAGTAGTGCTGATAGGCGTAGTGTCACTCTTGAGCACACTTATCCAGTTCGGCGTAGGAAGATGTGCAGGAGCCATATCTCACGGCGGCAATGCCGAAGAAGCCAAACCGGATGTCATCACTGCAGGTCAGTCTCTCGGTCAGAAAAATTCAGGATTTCTCATTTGGCTAGGATGTACATATCTCACGCCTGTGACATCGGTGGCCGGAGGATTGTACAGCATCTGGCAAAACATCATAAATTCAATGGAATTGTACAGAAAGAATCACGAATAATCCACACGGGTGGTTAAATTATTTGTGATAAATTTCAAAACGATATATAAAATGATTAAATTTGCGACCTATCTCTTGAAAAACAGAAAAAACCAATACAAATATGTTAGAAAATAAGAAAAGGGTTTACCGTTTCGGAGGCAAAACAGCCGAGGGCAACGGTAATATGCGCGAACTCCTTGGAGGAAAAGGAGCCAACCTTGCAGAAATGAGCCTTCTCGGAATGCCGGTACCTGCAGGTTTCACAATCACCACCGAATGCTGTGCTGAATACTATGCTCTTGGCGGAGGATATTCTGAAGCACTGAAGAAAGAGGTTGCGGAATCACTTGCCGCTACGGAAAAGCTTATGGGCAAGAAATTCGGAGATCCGAATGATCCTCTTCTGGTAAGCTGCCGTTCAGGCGCAAGAAGTTCAATGCCGGGTATGATGGATACCATCCTCAACATCGGTCTGTGCTCCGCTACTCTTCCTGGAATGATCAAGAAGACAGGCAATCCGCGTTTCGTATATGACGCATACCGCCGTCTCATTATGATGTATTCCGACGTGGTTATGGAGAAAGCCGAAGGCATAGAGCCTGAGGACGGCAAGGGAATCCGCCAGCAGCTTGACAAGATGATGTCCGACCTCAAGGAGGCAAAAGGATACAAGTCTGACACTGAGATCTCCGCAGAAGAATTGAAAGACCTTTGCGGCCAGTTCAAGACAAAAGTGAAGGAAGTTCTCGGAGTTGATTTCCCTGACACTGCAGAAGCTCAGTTGTGGGGTTCAATCGGAGGCGTGTTCAAGTCTTGGAACGGCAAGCGCGCAATCACTTACAGAAAGATTGAGAAAATTCCTGATGACTGGGGAACAGCTGTCAACGTACAGTCTATGGTCTTCGGAAACATGGGCAACACCTCGGCAACCGGTGTAGCGTTCTCACGTAACCCTGCCAACGGTGACAACAAATTCTACGGTGAGTGGCTCATCAACGCACAGGGCGAAGATGTCGTAGCCGGTATCCGTACTCCTAATCCGCTCAACGAAGCGACAAAGACCGAAAAAAACAAAGACCTCGAGTCTCTCGAAAAGGCTATGCCTGAGGTATATAAAGAGTTGGATGAGATCAGGAAGAGACTTGAAGACCACTTCCACGATATGCAGGACATCGAGTTCACCATTCAGGAGGGACACCTCTGGATGCTCCAGTGCCGTATCGGAAAGAGAACCGGTCTTGCAGCTCTCCAGATGGCTATCGATATGCTCGAAGAGGGTATGATTGACGAGAAGACCGCAGTTATGCGCGTTTCTCCTGCCCAGCTCGACGAGATTCTCCACCCTATTCTTGACCCTGCTTCAGAGAAGAAGGCTGAAGTTATGGCACAGGGACTTCCTGCATCTCCGGGCGGAGCTGTCGGAACACTCGTATTCACTCCTGAGGATGCAGTAAAGGCTGCTGCAGAAGGCAAGAAAGTCATTCTCGTCCGCGAAGAGACATCTCCTGAGGACATCGAAGGTATGAGAGCCGCAGCAGGTATCCTTACAGTACGAGGCGGTATGACCTCCCACGCAGCACTTGTTGCACGCGGTTGGGGCAAATGCTGTATCGTAGGTTGCGATGCAATGAAGATCAATCTCGATGAAAAGACCGTTACATTTGCAGGACACGAAAAGACCTTCAAAGAAGGTGACTGGTTCAGCCTCAACGGTTCCAAGGGTCTGGTTTACAATGCTAAAATCAGCACGATGGACGCATCGGAGAATCCTCTGTTCGTCAAGTTCATGTCATTGGCAGACAAATTCCGCAAACTCGGAATCCGCACCAATGCAGATACACCTGAAGATGCCGCAAAGGCACTTTCATTCGGAGCTGAGGGTATCGGACTGTTCCGTCTTGAGCATATGTTCTACGGCAAGAATTCAGAGACACCTCTCGCAAAACTCCGCAAGATGATTCTCTGCGACACAGACGAGGAAAGAAAAGCCGCTCTCAACGAACTTGAGCCATTCATCAAGGCATCTGTCAAGAGCACTTTGAAGATTATGGACGGCAAGCCAGTCGTATTCCGTCTCCTTGACCCGCCTCTTCACGAGTTCGTACCTCACACTGAGGAGAAAAAGGCAGAACTCGCCAAAGAACTCGGCGTCAGTGTAGAGGAAATCGAGAAGCGTGGCGAATCACTCCACGAGGTCAACCCTATGATGGGACACAGAGGAGTACGTCTGCACGTTTCATTCCCTATGATTGCAGAAGTAGAGTACAGGGCAATTTTCACGGCGACTGCAGAACTGCAGAAAGAGGGTTTGAACCCGATGCCTGAGATTATGATTCCTGTCACAATTTCAGCCCGCGAGCTCAGCTTCCAGAAAGCCATCTGCGACAGAGTGAAAGCCGAAGTTGAAGGCAGTTACAGCCTCTCAATCAAATATCAGTTCGGAACAATGATCGAGATCCCACGTGCGGCTCTTACCGGAGACAGAATGGCACGTACCGCAGAGTTCTTCTCATTCGGAACCAACGACCTCACTCAGATGACATTCGGATTCTCACGTGATGACGTAGGAACATTTATGGGCGAATATCTCGGCAACAAGATTCTTGAGGCTGATCCGTTCAAGACAATCGACACCAGAGGCGTAGGAAAACTCGTTGAATACGGCATCCAGTCCGGACGTTCAAAGAGACCTGAGTTGAAGTGCGGCGTCTGCGGAGAGCACGGAGGAGACCCTGATTCAATCAATTTCTTCAACAAAATCGGAATTGACTACGTTTCCTGCTCACCGTTCCGCGTACCTATCGCACGTCTGGCTGCGGCACAGGCTGCCATTGCCCAGAGCAAGTAAACGCTTGAGTGTTTGAATAAAAAGCAATAAAACTCGGAGCGTAGCGACCGAAGGGGTCTGGGGAATCCGGTCCCCAGTGCTCCTGGGAGCTGTCACGTAGTGTACGGAGTGACTGAGGGTGAACAAAAAAAGAGGAGCTTTGCTCCTGCGGTGTTGGGCGCGTCGAGAGCCTTGTATCCCATCTTTTTATTCAAACACTCTAAAACAGAATGACCTAATGAGGATGACTCAAAAGTAATTTTGAGCCATCCTCATTTTTTTGTGCGATCGAAAGAGTCATTAAGACGAAACTTGCATATTGCAACGTTTTACCCCCCCCGAAAACATAAAAAACGTTTTTATTATTCGAAATTAATCTATAACTTAGACCTGAGAAATTGATAACCAACGAAGTATAACACTGTTGCAGCATTACCACTGACCTTCAATAACGGAATGACAACACTTTCGGCAACGGCAACTGACGCCGGCCAAGACTGCAACGACACAAGGAAAACAGTACCGCGACACTTGCGCAAACAGCGGCTGACAACTGCGGCAACACTACGATAACACCGTGAGAACACCACGATAACACACTGAAGACCAATTAACCAACACTAACGCCATATGAATTTGTTTTCCAGATTAATGCTGGCATTGGCGGGAATCGTTGCAGGCACTGCGTTCACGTATGCCCAAAGTTCCCCTCAAACCGGCAATCCGCAGACCGTCACAGTCAAGGTCTCGGACAAAACAGGCGCGATGCCTGGAGCAAGCGTAATCGTAAAAGGCACGACAAACGGACAGATGACCGGTCCGGATGGAGTCGCCACTCTGACCAACGTATCACCTGATGACATCCTTGTCGTTTCCTTCGTGGGATACGAAAACGTGGAAGTTCACGTATCCGGCAGAAAATCGCTCAACGTGCTGCTCAAGGACGATTCGCTGGCACTTGACGAGATTGTCGTAGTCGGTTACGGCACGCAGAAAAAGGCCAACCTCACAGGTGCCGTTGACCAGGTAGGCTCTGAAACATTTGAAGGAAGAGCAAACGCAAACATCTCGCAAATGCTTCAGGGACAAGTCCCTAACCTCAACCTCAAATTCACCGACGGAAGACCGAACAGCTCTCCGTCTTACAACATCCGAGGAACCACCTCAATCGGCCAGGGCGGTAGCGCGCTCGTGCTCATCGATGGCGTAGAGGGCGACCCTAGCCTGCTGAATCCAAATGACATCGAGTCCGTTTCAGTCCTCAAGGATGCCGCATCCTCAGCGATTTACGGTTCACGCGCACCTTACGGAGTCGTGCTCATCACTACAAAGGGAGCCACCAAGGGCAAGCCGACCGTCTCCTATCAGGCAAACTTCACATTCGAGCAACCGACTACGATACCTGACTATGTATCTGACGGTTACACTTGGGCCGACCATTTCTATCAGGCATATTACAACTACAATTTCTCCAATCCTTCCGGAATCAACAAGACAATGGAATTCTCTACCGCCTGGCTTGCCGAGTACAAGAAGCGCGCGGAACAGGGGAATTACGAAGTGCTCGTCAGCGACGGAAGCATCGGCACTGCAGGAAGATGGCTGTACTATCCGAAAGGTACTGACTATATAAATATGATCTACAAGGATTATCTTTTCAGTCAGACACACAACCTTTCAATCTCCGGCTCGGACGACAAGTTCGACTACTATGTATCCGGACGTTACTATGACAACAACGGCATCTTCGACTCGCAGACCAATCCTGAATCCTATAAGATTCTGAATACCAGAATGAAGATGGGATACAAGGTCACTCCGTGGCTGAAGATTTCCAACAACACCGACGTTTCCTGGACGAAATACACGATGCCTCAGACCTACTCCGAAGGCGGAGGAAACATCTGGAGAAACATTCAGGACGAAGGACATCCTTGTTCTCCGATCTGGAATCCGGACGGCACGATGACCCATTCCGCTGTATATTCAGTCGGCGATTTTCTCTACGGTCACAGCAACAGAACCTACGTCAAGAGGCTTCTCAAGACAACATTCAGCGCCCAGGCGAAATTCCTGGAGGACAAGCTCCGTTTCAATGCTGACGTCACCTACAGGAATTACGACTTCAACACTACCGTAAAGAAAGTGAAGACCGAATTTTCAAGATATGAGGGCAGCATAGAGACCATCTCCGGAACCCAATCCTATATGAGCGAAACGCTTCGCAACTACGGCTACATCGCGACGAACGAGTTCGTGGAATATGAGGATACATTCGCCGAGAAGCATTATTTCAAAGCACTTGTGGGCTACAATTATGAGCAGCAGTACTACAAGCAGACCTATGCGTACAACGACGACCTGCTTACTCCTGATGTTGAGAACATCAACCTCTCTATGGGTATTGACAACAAGAGCATTACGGGAGACTGGTACAAGTGGCGCACAGCAGGCATCTTTGCAAGGTTGAACTACTCTTTTGCAGACAGGTACCTTCTCGAATTGAACGGACGCTATGACGGAAGTTCAAAATTCCCTAAGAATCAGCGCTGGGCATTCTTCCCTTCAGTATCTGCAGGATGGCGCATCACTGAAGAACCGTGGTTCAACATCAGCAAGAAGGCCGTCACAAACCTCAAGATAAGAGCATCTTACGGCTCGCTTGGCAACAGCAACGTCAGCAACTACGCTTATGACGAGACATTCTCATTCTCTCAAGGCAGAATCATCAACGGCTCGAAAGTACGCTACACAAGCGCTCCTTCACCGATTCCTGAATCTCTCACCTGGGAAACGGCCCGCACTCTGGATGCCGGACTCGATATGAGTTTCCTCAGCGGAAGACTCTCGTTCAATGGAGACTTCTATGACAGAAAGACATTGAACATGTACACTGTAGGTCCTACACTTCCGGACGTTTTCGGTGCAAGTTCTCCTAAAGGAAACTATGCGGAAATGACCACGAAGGGATATGAGATTATCCTCAAATGGAGCGACAGCTTCAATCTCGCCGGCAAGCCGTTCAACTACACGGTGAAAGGCTCTCTTGCCGATTACATCTCCATAATCGACAAATACAACAATTCCACCAAATCATTGTCGACAGCATCCTATAACACAAACTATTACGAAGGAATGCGTATCGGTGAAATATGGGGATTCGTGTCAAACGGACTGTGGCAGACACAGGAAGAGATTGACATCGCCGAAGCAAAAGCGCGCGACGCCGGACAGAAATATTACAACCCTCTGATGCAGACCTCCAAGACCTACAAACTGTATCCCGGAGACATCAAGTTCGAGGACCTGAACGGCAACGGATATATCGACAGAGGAAGCAACACTGTTGACGATCCGGGCGACAGAAAAATCATCGGAAACTCCGAGCCTCGATACATCTACAGCTTCGGATTCGATTTCGAGTGGAACAACATAACGCTCAGCGCATTCTTCCAGGGAGTAGGCAAACAGGACTGGTATCCGACCAACGAGTCTGCAGTCATCTGGGGACAATACAACAGACCTTACGGCCAGATGCCTAAATGGCACAAGAACAACTACTGGACAGAAGATAACACTGACGCCTATCTTCCTCGTTATACAGGATATTACGCTCCTTTCTATAAAGGTACCAACAACGCCAACACAAGATACCTGATGGACGTATCCTATATAAGGCTCAAGAACCTGCAGGTAGGTTACACTCTTCCGGAGAAATGGACTAAAGCAGTGAAAATGAAGAAAATAAGCGTATTCTTCTCAGGCGAGAATCTTTGGACTTGGTCACCTATGTACAGGCTCACCAAAGACATCGACGTCACCGCCAACATTTACGGTTATGACTCCGTGCTGACGACCACCGGAGACGGCTACAACTATCCGACTATGCGCTCGTACAGTTTCGGTATCAATCTCACATTTTAATCACGAAGAGAAATGAAAAACAATATCATAGCACTAATGTTCACTGCGGCGGCTTTAAGCATCGTGTCCTGCGATCTCGCGGAACAGCCTAAGGCAAAAGCCGGCAGAGATATGGTCTTCGGTTCGGAGACTGGACTCAAGAACTATACGAACGGATTCTACAACCTGCTTCCGGACTATGACGGGGCTCACAAGCTCAACACGACTATGGACAACGCCGCGAAGAATGCGACCGGAACATACGAGGTGGGAGCCTATACCACGAACACGTCAACGTCCTGGAGCTGGGGCGACATAAGGAACGTGAATTATTTCATCAAATACAACACTAGCTCCAAGGTCAGCGAGACTATCCGCAACAATTATTCAGGAATAGCCCGGCTGTTCAGGGCATACTTATATTATAATAAACTGGTGCAGTACGGCGCAGTGCCTTGGATTGATGTACCGCTGGAGCCGGACAGCCCGGAGCTGTACAAGGCGCAGGACAGCAGGGACGTGATAATTTCCAATATCATCAGCGACTTGGATTTCGCTGCGGCGAACATCACGGAAGACGGCATAACGCCTAGCTCCAACACCGTGAACAGATGGACTGCTCTGTTCTTCAAATCAAGATTCTGCCTGTTCGAGGCTTCATTCAGAAGATACCACGCTACCGGCAGCCAGTATGGAAAACAGTATCTTGAGGGTTGCACCATCACAGCCGAGGAATTGTACAAGCAAGCCGCAGATGCAGCTGAAGAAATCATAAAATCAGGGCCTTACAGTCTTCACACTACAGCAGATGTCTATTCGAAGAACGGACGTGGCGCATACAGAGACCTGTTCATAAGCGACGACCCTGTCACATCCGAGGTAATGCTCGCGCTTTCGCTTGACCCTGTAATGCAGCTCGGCGAAGCCAACTGGTACTATAATTCTTCCACATACGGACCGCATCTCTCTATGACTCACGCATTTGCGAAGACATACCTGAATCTTGACGGAACCGTATATAGCGACACCAAAACTGACGGGACCTACAAGACATTCGCCGAGGAGACCACGGGAAGGGACTATCGTCTTAACCAGACAATCCGAGGAGCTGACTACACCTGCAAGGACAAGGACGGCGAATATGTTGCAACAGCGGCCAATATGACCGGACTTTCACTTACAGGATACCAGTTCACGAAGTATGTGATGGACGATGTGTCTTTCGACGGAGGCCGCACCAACTATAACGACGTACCTCTCGCAAGATATGCGGAAGTACTGTTGAATTATGCTGAAGCCAAGGCGGAACTCGGTACAATGACCGATGACGACTGGAAAATCACTATCGGAGCATTGCGAGCAAGAGCCGGCATTACCGGAGGACTTGACAGCAAGCCTGCTGCGGCAGACCCGTATATGGCATCCATATACACCGGCGTGACAGACCCTGTGATTCTGGAAGTACGACGCGAACGCGAAATCGAGCTCATACTCGAGGGACTCCGTCTCAATGACCTGAAGCGTTGGGCTTGCGGAAAGCTCTGGGAGACAGCGGAATGGGACGGCATATATATCCCGTCGCTGGACACTCCTCTTGACCTCAACGGAGACGGCACATACGATGTATTCGTAACTGAAGACAGCAAGTACAGCGGAGCATACAAGAGCATAGCGATGTACACCGGAAGCAACCTCAAGGTAACTCCTATAGAAAACGGAACAAAAGGTTACCGCCTCAATTACGAGATTGCAAGAGTCTGGAATGACAATATGTACATATACCCGATTCCGGAAGTCGTAAGACAGAAGAATCCTAACCTTACCCAGAATCCGGGGTGGAGCGAGTAAGACAACTGCAAAATTGAAAACAATGGACAGAATCAAGATAATATTGACATCACTGGCATCATTGACAATGCTTACAGGATGTCTGAAAAATGAGAAAGTGGCCATCCACGCCGACTTTACCACCGACAAGGACGTGTATGAGCTCTATGAAGACATACATCTGACCAACACTTCGTACGCGGAAAACGCTTACGTGATTTCCAGCAAATGGGAGTGGGACGGCAAGAAAATGTGGGGACATCAGCCTGAAGAGGCGATTTCATTCGACAAGACAGGAGAGTTTGAAATCAAGCTGACTGTCACTACTGATGTGGACAACGTGACTGCCGTCAAAGTAAAGACAGTCAAGATACAGGACACCAACACCGCTCCGATTGCAGATTTCACGTGGGAGCCGACCAGCGGAATACGCGCCGGCGATGCTGTGAAGTTCACCGACAAGTCGTCTGATCCGGACGGCTCAATCACAGCTTGGGAATGGAGTTTCGGCACCACTGTGGTGAACGAGCAGAACCCTGAGTTTACATTCGTGGAGTTCGGAGACATTCAGGTCAGCCTCACTGTCACGGACAATATGAAGAAAAAGACCACCAAGACTGTCACCATCCACGTTGACAAGAGCGTTTACAGCCTTGAATTGCTTTGGTCCAAGGCTTATGAAAGCGACAAGGAGGCCTGCATCAAGTTCACATCTCCTGCAGTCAGCGCAGACGGCAGCACCGTGTACGCATTCTCGAGCGGATATCACCTGGCAGCGTTCAGCAAGGACGGAAATGCGTTATGGACATTCGACGCCACAAAGCACAATCCTAGCCCATACTGCACTGACGGTACGAAGAACAGCACAACCTGCACGCCTTCAGTGGATTCCAAGGGCAATATTTACATCGCGCTTGCCTACAATGAAAGAGACGCAAAAGTCGTAGGCACTTATGGCTCAGGCGTATATTCAGTCAATTCTTCCGGAAAGGAGAACTGGTACTTCGACTACGGAAATGCGCGTTACATCGCTGTCATTCCGGTCATTATGGAAGACATCGGACAGGTATTCCTCACCACCAAGGCAAATCCGACCGAGGCAAATTATCCTGAGCTGTGGGAGACTTACGGCTCTCAGGACAACGGACAGGCAATAAATATGTCTGACGGGTCATTCGCCCAGAAGCTCCTTATCAAGCAGGGTAATTACGGCGGATCCGTAGCCCTCAAGGACGGAAAACTTATCAGCCACTGCAACGACAAATTCGGCTCGAGGATGTTCTTCAGAGAAGACGGCCAATGGGTGTTCTACGGCACGAACAATAACAACCAGGACAACAAGGCGCTCGGTTACTACGACAGCACCACACTGGAGAGCGGAGAGAGCAGCCAGATGGCAGTTGACGCCAACGGAAGAGTATATATTCTCTATTCAAGAAAGACAGGCAGGGTTTCCGGAACGAGTGTACTCTACTGCTACGACACCAATAAATATGTGAAAGACAAGACAACGGCATACGAGCCTGAATGGGCTACTGCAATCTCAGGAAAAGTCACCCGCTACTATGGACTCGGAGTCGTTTGCGGAGAAGACGGCACCATCTATACGACGACCAGCGTTTCCGGAGACGAGAAGGCACGAGTTACGGCTGTCTCTTCAGACGGAAGTGTCAAGTGGGAATCTCTAGCTGACGGAAACATCGCAGGTTCAGCTGCCGTGGACAATGAAGGGTTCATCTACTACAATGACTTCACTCTCGGAAAACTTGTGAAGATTTCTCCTGAAGACGGAAAGAAAGTAGCTGAAATCCAGCTTGCTACGGATATGAAATCATCTCCTGCCATCAGCTCTGACGGAACTATCTACTGTAACGGAATCAAAGACGGCGTCCCTACTCTGTTCGCTGTCAAAGGCTCTGCTACAGGCTACGCCAATTCTTGGTCTCAGCTGGGAGGCAATCCGTCCAAAACTTGTGTTTTATATTAACATTTGAAGATATGACATTCAATAGAACATTGGCGGTTATGGTTTCCTTTGTGACAGTTTTGTCCTGCACCAAGGACCCCGTAATCCATAAAGTATGGAACCCGAACGACACAAAGGAAGATGAAGTGGTTCCGGAAGGTGACGGCTCGACATTGCTTGCCGGCTCTTTCAACATCAGGTATTTCAACACGACTGACGAATATCCGTGGTCTATGCGCAAGGACGCGGCGATGAAATTCGTGCAGGAGACCAAGCCAGATTTTCTCGGTCTGCAGGAGGTGCGCTCCTCACAGGCCCAAGACTTCACGTACTATCTCTCTGAAGACTATGGGTATTATGACATTGACAGAGACACAGGAAAGGGCATAAGCGGAGGCTCCGGAGAAGGCGTCGGCATCCTCTACAGGAAGGACAGGTTCGAACTGAAGGACAAAGGATTCTTCTGGCTTGCAGATGACCCGGACAAACTTCCTGCGCAGAACGAGGACGGCACGTATTCGTCCTGGAACAGCGCAAAGAGAAGAGTCGTGGTGTGGATTAAAGTCACTGACAAGCTCCACAACAACCAGACGGCATTCTTTTTCGCTACGCATTTCGACCATATAAGTGTCGATGCCAGGACAAAATCGAGCACTCTTACGATAAAGAAAATCAAGGAGATAACCGGAGTGTCCGACCTGTCGAAGAGCGGATATCCGATTTACCTGGTAGCCGATTTCAACTGCGGATTCTCATCTACCGAGTTGGGCCCTATCCGCGCGGAGATGAACAATGCGGCGACTATGGCCACCGAGACTGAAAGCGTGAGGACGTACAACGGATTCAATGAAACCACGAATTCAGTCATCGACCATATTTTCTATAACGGCAATATACGTGCTGACAAATATCACGTAGTGACGGAAGATTACGGAGTCAAATACATCTCCGACCACTACCCTATCACTCTCAAGAGTTCATACAAATAGTCAACGCGGAAACGCTTACGATGCGATTCTCGATGTGACTTTCGATGGGCACGGCTGCAACCACACGTTTGCGGCCGTGTTTATTGATATATTGTCTACCGCGCACCTCCAGCCTGACAAGTTCCCATTCCTCGCGGCCCGTGCCCAGACTGCACACGA
>CAVKAQ010000046.1:0-4696 GCA_963654225.1 Butyricicoccaceae bacterium
GATTATAACTTATCTATTAATAGAAACACTTGTCCAATATGAGTGATGAATTGAATCCTGGCGTTGAATCGAAGCCAGATGTACTTGAAAATGCTCCTGTTGAGGTTAATGAAACTCCAGCTGTCGAGAGCGCGAAAGTTGATGAATGTGTGAATGTCAAGGAAGGGGAGGAACAAAACGAGGCTGAAGTGCAGCCTGCTCCGGACTATTCTTCAATGTCTTTGGCTGAGCTTTCACAGCAGTTTGAACAGCTTGCCGAAAGTGACGACAGGATGTCCAAATCAAAGGAGGCCGAGGCAATAAAGTCTGCATTCTATAAGAAACTTTCAAAAGAGAAATCAGCTGCAGGTCTGGTAGCGTCTGAAGAAATATCTGATGATGAGAATGTCGAGGTTACTGCGGATGTTGCGGAACCTGCTGGCGAGCTTGAAACTCAATCTGAAGACAAACCGCTGACAACCAATCCTTTCGCCATATTGGAAAATGGCTTCAAGGCCATATATGTGAAGTATAAGAAGGAACGCGCCGAGTTCAACAAGAAGATTGAGGCTGAGCGCGAGGAAAATCTTAAGAAGAAGCAGGCTGTTGTGGACGAGCTCAAGGCTCTGGTCGAAAAGCAGGATGATTTGGGCACTGCTTTCCCTGCATTCAGAGAATTGCAGGCAAGGTGGAGAGCCGTCGGCCCCGTTCCTGTCCAGAATTTCAGAAATCTCAATGATACATATCAGTTCTATGTCGAGCAGTTCTATGACAAAGTCCAGATCAACAGAGATCTTCGCGACCTTGATTTCAAGAAGAATCTTGAGGCGAAAGAGGAATTCTGCCAGGCAGCGGAGCGATTGTCGGAGAACGAGAATGTCATAGACGCATTTAATGAGCTCCAGAAGCTTCACGAGCAGTGGAAGGAGTTCGGTCCGGTCGCAAAAGAGTTCAGAGACCAGATTTGGGACAGATTCAAGGCTGCAACTTCTGTCATAAACAAGAAATATCAGGCATACTTCGAGGAGCAGAAGGCTCATCAGTCAGAGAATCTGGCAGCCAAAACGGCTTTGTGCGAGAAGGTTGAGGCTATCGCATCCAAAGAAGACATCAAATCTTCCAACGAGTGGAATTCCCTGTCCAAGGAAATTGAGGACATTCAGAAGGAATGGAAGACAATCGGTTTCGCTTCAAAGAAGGATAACCAGAAGGTATATGACCGTTTCCGTGCCGCCTGCGACAAGTTCTTCGGCCGCAAGCGCGAGTTCTATGTCCAGTTCAAGGACAATATGAACGAGAATCTGGAGAAGAAAATGGCCATTATAGCTGAAGCTGAGGCACTTAAGCTTAGCACTGAATGGAAGAAGACCACTGACAAGTTCATAAATCTTCAGAATCAATGGAAGGAAATCGGCGCAGTTCCGAGAAAGAAATCTGAGCAGTTGTGGAAGCGTTTCCGTGCGGCGTGCGACGAATTCTTTGCGGAGAGAGATAAACACGCGTCTCCTGAGAATAACTATGCCGCAAATCTGAAGTTGAAGAAGGCTCTGATTGATGAAATCAATGCGTACGTGCCTGTTGACGGCGCGAGCGATGCGGAAGCCCGTCAGAAGTTTGCCGCAAGATGGCAGGAAATAGGCTTTGTTCCGTTCAAGGAAAAGGACAAAATTACAAAGGCATATAACGATGCGATGGGTGCGAAGTTCAATGTGCAGCCTCGTTCCGGACGCGGAAATCAGCAGCGTGCCGGCGGCAATACTGGAAAAACGGAGAAAGACCGTCTCATACAGAAGTACAACAAACTTCAGCAGGACTTGGATACTTACGAGAACAATATCGGATTCTTCGCTATGTCCAAGAACTCACAGCCTCTCATTGCTCAGATGCAGAGCCGTATAGAAGAAGTTAAGAATGACCTGAAAAAACTGGAGGAACAGATTCATTCACTAGAAGAGACAGAGACAAAATAAATGAATAAGAATACTATTATCGGCTTTGTGCTGATCGGACTCATCCTTTTCGGATTTACCTGGTTTCAGTCAAAGCAGTACGAAAAGCAAGTAGAGTATCAGAATCAGCTTGATTCAATAGCAAGAGCGGAGAGATTGGCGCAGTGGAGAGCAGACAGCGCTGCCGGACTTCTTCCATTTCAGGATACCACAGTAAAGGAATTGCCGGCAATATCGGAGAAACCGTATTCCGCAATATATAAGGATTCACTGTTGGAATCGGCGCATAGTGCGCAGGAGTCATTCTTCAATATAGAAAATGACAAGATTGCAGTGGCGTTCACGACAAAAGGGGCGCAGCCGTATTCAGTAAGGATCAAAAATTACAGGAATTACGATTCGACAGACCTGTATCTGTTCAAGCCGGGCGAGAGCGAGATGGGATACGGCATTTATGCCGGAGAAAACATAAATACGAAGGATTTTGTGTTTACTCTTGCGGAACTTACTGACACGTCGGTAGTTATGCGACTTCCGTTCCGCAACGGCGGCTATATCCAGCAGAAGTATTCATTGAAGAGCGGCTCTTTCGTGGTAAGCAATGAGGTTTCGTTCGTCGGTATGGAGGGAATCATTCCGAGAAATGTGTCTTACTACGACTTCGACTGGGATGTGACTATCCCTAGGATGGAGAAGGGCTACAAGAATGAGGTGCAGTATTCCAAGGTGGATTACTATTTCGGCGGAGACAAGAAGCCTTCAGAAATAGGTCGCGGGCGCAGTGCAAGCAAGCGAATCGAGAACAGGATGACCTGGTTCGCGTTCCAGCAGCAGTTTTTCTCCGCAATTATGCGTCCGGTCAATCAGTTCGCTTCCGGAGAATTGGCAATCAACTTTGTTCCGGAGGAGGATCTGTCGCATAATCTTATGGATTGCTCCGCCAAGATGCGTGGAGACTTCAAGGTAGGCGACAATGTGGTTCTTGAAAATGAGTTCTATTTCGGTCCGAACCATTACAAGACGCTCAAATCCTACAATCAGAAATATGAGAAGATTATTCCTCTTGGTGGCTGGCTTGTCGGCTGGTTTACAAAATGGGTGATCATTCCTTTGTTTGATTTCCTGCACAGATTCATCTCTAACTTCGGTATCATCATCTTGCTGATGACCATATTCATCAAGATAGTGGTGCTTCCGTTCGCTTACAAGTCTTATTCTTCATCCGCGAAGATGCAGGCGCTCAAGCCTGAGATGGATAAGCTTAACGCGAAATATCCTAAGCAGGAGGACGCTCTGAAGAAACAGCAGGCGACAATGGAACTCTACAAGAGGGCCGGAGTGAATCCGATGGGAGGATGTCTGCCGATGTTGCTGCAGTTTCCTATACTCTGGGCGATGTTCCGATTCTTCCCTGCATCCATAGAGCTTCGTCAGCAGTCGTTCCTGTGGGCGGATGACTTGAGTGCTTATGATACCATTCCGCTTCTGGATTTCGGAACGAAAATTCCGTTGCTCGGAGACCACATTTCTCTGTTTGCATTGCTGATGGCAGTCTCGATGTTCTTCTATTCGAAGATTACGACTCAGGGACAGATGTCATCCAATGACCCTAACACGGCTTCAATGAGGTTTATGAGTGTCTGGATGATGCCAATAATGATGTTTTTCATTTGTAACAGCCTTTCTGCGGGTCTTACTTATTACTATCTGCTCTCCAACCTTATTACTATGGTCGAGACTTGGGTAATCAAGAAGTTCTTTGTCAGACCGGAGGATGTGCTCGCCAAGGTGAAGGCGTCAGAAGGTAAGCCGATGCCTAAGAGCAAATGGCAGCAGAGGCTTGAGGAGGCGCAGAAGATGCAGCGGGAGATGGCTAAGGAGCAACAGAAAAAAGCTAGACGTTAGAGATGTCGATTGCATCTAAAATAATCGAAATCAAGAATGAACTGCCACAGGACGTAAGACTTGTGGCAGTTTCCAAATATCACCCTGCTGAGTGCGTGATGGAGGCTTATAATGCCGGACAGAGATTGTTCGGTGAGAATCGTCCGCAGGAGTTTGCTGCAAAATGTCAGGCGCTTCCGTCGGATATCCAATGGCATTTCATCGGGCATCTGCAGACTAATAAGCTGAAGTTTGTGCTGCCGTATGCTTATATGGTGCAGTCTGTGGATTCAAGGCATCTTCTCGATAGCATTGAAAAGTGGGGAGCATCTAATGCGCGTGTCGTCAGTGTGCTGCTTGAGCCGCATCTCGGTGCCGAGGCGACTAAGCACGGAATGACGGCGGAGGAGATTCTGTCGATTCTGGATGATGCCACAGCTTTTACTCACGTGCGTTTTTGCGGATTGATGGGAATGGCGACAAATACTGACGATGCGACAGTCATTCGAGGTGATTTCGAAAGGATATCAAATTTCAAGAAGCGGATAAATACTTTGCATCCGGAGTTGTCTGATTTCCGCGAACTGTCGATAGGTATGTCAGAGGACTATAAAATCGCCATAGAATATGGCGCAACTATGGTCCGCATCGGCACCGACATTTTCGGTCCTAGAGAGTATTGACATTAATCGCAAAAGCGACTGTGTCCTCCGCTCAGAAAGAGTGGGGGAATTCGCTTTGAACATCAGTCGCTTTTGCGACTTGTAGTGATTTGTCGATTTCTGTAATTTGGTTAGGACTAATAACTTATCCCGATTTTTCGCTGAACTGGTTGGACGTTACGAATTGATTTCACAATAGCGAAGCGTCTGTGTCCTCCGCTC
>CAVKAQ010000046.1:4706-18472 GCA_963654225.1 Butyricicoccaceae bacterium
ATTAATCGCAAAAGCGACTGTGTCCTCCGCTCAGAAAGAGTGGGGGAATTCGCTCCGGATATCAGCCACTTTGCGAAAATTTTGTATCTTTAAATAATTTGGGAAAAAGATAAAAACCATTTCAAAAATTGCCGCTTATGTCTGCAAAACAAATAAAGTCCGAGAAGAAGGGAACTGTTTCCGCCTGCGTTCGGGAACTGCGTAATTCCGTCAACTCTATCAGTATTTTGCTGACATTTCGCAGACTTCGGACGGTTCTGTTGAGCCTGGGTGCGGTATTGGCATTGTCCGGTTTCCGCACGCCGTATTTCAGTCGGCTGTCAGTCGAGGACGGACTCTCGCAGAATACTGTATTCGCTGTCTGTCAGGACAGTACCGGGATGATGTGGTTTGGGACAATGGACGGTTTGAGCAGATACGACGGCTATGAGTTCCGCGTTTGGCGCAATGTGGCGGGAGATGCCGCATCGCTTCAGTCCGACATAGTAAAATATCTTTTTGTTGACGCAGAAGGGCACGTTTGGATAGGCACGGACAAGGGACTTTCCCTTTATCAACCTGAAAGTGACTCGTTTCTGAACTGGAATGTTGGAGAGGTAAGTGGCATTGCACCCGCAGAAGCAGGCGAATTATATGTGGCTGCAGGAGGACAGTTCAAGATATTCAATCAGGTAAAAGGCGAATGGCGCGACGGAGGACTCGGTGGGGGAGTCAGCCCGACTGTGATGTGCCTTGATGCGGACTGCCTCTGGATAGGATGTCGTGAAGGCGGGCTTTATAGAATGGATACGCCGGATGGCGATGTCCGCAAGATTCCGGAACTTTCATCCCGTGCAACTGTGTCGGCAATTTTCCGCAATGGAACTGACCTTTGGGTAGCCACCGAGGGAGACGGACTGTGGAATCTTGAAATGGCCGGGAAAACCTGTATAGGGGCTAAACATATAAGCAAGAAAGACGGGCTTCCGTCAAACTTCGTGCGTTCAATTTCCGCAGATGGGGACGGCCGACTTTGGGTCGGCACATACGGCGGACTCTGTATCCTCGATGGCGAAGTGTTCAGAACACTGAACGGTGACGCCTCTCAGGAGGGTGCGTTGTCACAAAATTCGGTAAGAAGCATCTGTCGGGACAGCCAGGGCGGAATGTGGCTCGGTACCTACTACGGCGGGGTGAACTGGTATCATCCTCTAAAGAACCGTTTCAGTACGCTGCGCCGCGAACCTTCTGCTCATACTCTTAACGACAATGTCGTGAACTGCATATCAGAAGACGCTTCCGGCAGGCTATGGATAGGAACCAATACTGGCGGCGTTAACTGTTGGAATCCTTCCGCCGGTACTTTCAGATATTGGTCGGTAAAATCAGGTCGAGGAGATGACCATATACTTGAAACAGACGATGTGAAGGCGTTATGGATAGATGATTCCGGAAGCAAGGTCTATGTCGGAGCGCACGCCGGAGGACTGTCCTGCATAAATGTATCATCCGGAACGGTGTCCCGTTTTTCATCCGGTGTCTCCGGAGAAAATTCCGGACTTTCTGATATATATTCGATTGTCCCGTTCGACGGCGGAGAAAAATTGTGGCTTGGGACGCTCGGAGGACTGCAGATTTTCGACTGCGCGAAACGGACTGTTGAATCTCCGGTATTTACGGAGGAGTCGGAAAAATTCTCTGCAATGCAGGTGAGGGCGCTGCTCCTGTCCGGTGGCAGGCTCTGGGCTGGCGGCGGCGATGGTCTGCTCGTATTCTCCTGTAACGGCGGTTCGCTCTCCCTCTGTGCGGAAATCTCCGCTCCGGTCAGGATGTATGTGCAGTCCCTGCTCGAGATTCCGGGAAAATATGTTTTTGTGGGGACTAGGGACGGCCTTTGGGCATATAACTGTGCAGACGGTAAATGGATGAGTTACACTTCTGCCGACGGCCTTTCCGGAAACATAATTGACGCGATAGTCGCTGACAGATACGGGATGATATGGGTAAGTACAGACAAGGGCATATCCCGATTCAATCCATTCTCTGTCTCGTTCCGGAATTATACGGCAGATGACGGTCTTCCTTCAAACCAGTTCAATCCGGCTGCCGGTCTTGGAAGAAGCAACGGCGAGATTATGTTCGGCGGTTCCAACGGAATCTCATATTTTAATCCGGATCTTTTCACGGACAACCCCTATTCACCTGAACCTGTCATAACCGGCTTCTCACTTACCGGGAAATATGAATCTGAAAACATATTCCCGAAAAACGGAGAAATACATCTTCCTTACGACAAAAATTCGTTTGCAGTGTCGTTTGCCGTACCTAATTATCTTTCCGGGAAGCACAACACATTTGCCTATATGCTTGACGGTTATGAAGACAGTTGGACTCTTACCGGCAATGCGAGGACAGCGTTCTGGTCGAATCTTCCGCACGGAAAATATGTGTTCAGGCTCAAATCCGCTAATTGCGACGGCAAATGGTGTGATGAAGAGATCTCGCTTAAGATAAACATATCTCCGGTATGGTGGAAGACAGTGCCTGCCATTATCGCATTCACGTTGTTCTCAATACTGCTCATCGCCGGGCTGTGCTTACTCCTCATCAAGCGCAAGGACCGGCAGAGGAAGCAGGAAATCGAGAAGCGAGAGAAGGCTCATCAGGAAGAAATCCAACAGATGAAGACTCAGTTCTTCATAAACATATCTCACGAGATGCGCTCTCCGCTGATGCTGATAATCAATCCGTTGTCGGAGGTGATTGCAAAATGCGGAGACACGGCGATGCGCCGTCAGCTGCGCTATATTGACCGCAATGCCCGCCGTCTGCTGCATCTTGTGAACCAGCTCATAGACTATCGGCGAGCTGAACTCGGAGTGTTCCGGCTCAGTGTGCGTCAGGAGCCAGTGCTTAAACTGATCCGTGAGAATTGGACGGCTTATGAACCTGTGGCAAGGAAGAAAGGCTTGAAATATCGTCTCGACTCGACACTTGGCGGTGAGACTGCCTGTCTTGACGCGCAGTACCTTGACCTCATTCTCGGCAATCTGCTTTCTAACGCGATTAAGTACACGGAGACAGGTTCAGTGACATTGTATGCAGGAATAGAAGGCAGGGACTTGGTCATCCGCGTTTCAGACACAGGCTCCGGTATTCCTAAAGAACAACAGGAGCGCATATTCGAGCGCTTTTATCAGGTTAAGAGAGACTATGTCGGCAGCGGAATCGGACTGTCTTTGGTGCGCAGGCTCGTGGAACTGCATCACGGGACTGTCTCCCTTGAGAGCGAACCGGGAAAGGGGGCCGAGTTCACTGTCCGGCTTCCGGCATCTGCGGACGCTTATTCGTCGGAGGAGAAGGGAAATGATGGCGAGACAAACGTAAGGGACGTATATGCGGCAGGGCCTGAAGTTGAAGATGATATTGAGATCGTTACATCCGTTGATGATACCCCTTCTGCAGAGACTGGCGGTGCTTTGCTGATTGCAGAAGACAATAAGGAAATGGCTGCATATCTGAAGGATGCGCTTTCCGACAGATTTGAAATCCGCATTGCGACCAATACGGAAGAAGCTTTCGACATCATAGCACAGTCGTTGCCGGACGCTGTGATTACTGATATCAATTTGCCTGCACTTGACGGTCTGAAACTTTGTTCGCAACTCAAGAGGGATCTGGCAACCTCCGGCATTCCGGTAATCGTGATTTCCTCCAGCACAGAAGAGCAGGACCACCTTGATGCGTTCAAAGCAGGTGCGGATGACTTCATATCCAAGCCGTTCTCTCTAACTTTGCTTCAGGCGCAGATCCGCAATATGCTGCGCACCCGAGCACGACTGACAGGCGGACCTGAAAAGTCTGTCGCGGTCGAGAATCAGTGGGGGGCGATGACTGCTTATGATGAGGAACTGCTTGCAAAGGCTGCAGCCATAGTAGCTGACAATATGGATAATGCCGATTTCTCCACGGCAGATTTCGCCTCTGAGATGGGAATGTCGCGTTCGAGCCTGCATCTCAAACTCAAGTCGCTTACGGGGGAGTCTGCACTAGACTTTATCCGCCGCATACGTTTCAAGGAGGCCTGCCGTCTTATGAAGGACGGGCGCTACTCCATAGCTGTCATCAGCGATATGGTCGGTTTCAACAGCCCTTCATATTTCGCCACCTGTTTCAAGCGTTATATTGGCTGTCTGCCTACCGAATGGATCCGCAAACGTCCGATGTGATTTCTCTTTGCCTGGATATCAAAAAGAGACAGTGCCCTTCGCTCAAAATAACAGGAGAAAAAAGAAGGCCAAAAGTCGCTTTTGGCCTTCTTTTCTAAAAGTTTTTATGTCTTGTCCGGAATCGGAACGCGTTCCGTTCATAAACAGACTATATTAAACTACTGCGCATTGGCAAAACCTTCACTGTCCTCTGATGCAGTGGATGTCGCAGTCATATCAGCGCGTTTCGCTCCGACGGTTGTAGGAACATCGCCCACTCCATTGTTATACTTTACAATAGTATATGCGCCAAAGACCTCTGCGGCAGGATTCCAATCAGTATTGAGCGGATTGGCTGTCATTTTTCGCGGATATTGTAAACTGCCGGTAAATACATTCTTATCAATCGTTATATTCTTTGCAGAACTTGAATAGAAATAATTGTTAGAAATTGTGTATGTTTCAGTAACTGTAGTTGGCTTAATCAGATAAGTAAGCACTCCGTCAGTCTGTGAATTGATGAGATAGTTGTTCGTGACATTTATGCTTTCGTCCAAGGAAGCGCAGAACACAAGACCTGTAGCCTTCATAACTGTCTTGTCAAATGTGTTTTCCTGAATGCATAGTGTAGATACTTTACCAATTTGAGCATTAAGGATTTTGAAATCTGTCATTGTAGTGCCACTCTCAGCGTAGAATATGTTGTTCTTGAAAACTATGCTTTGAGCTTGAGAGGCCTGTGGCTCCTGTGAATCGGTATTGAAAATATAGACGTTCGCACCGCTTATGCCAAATTCGCAGTCTTCCACATTGACGTTGACTTTAGTGAATACGCTCTGATTGAACTGCATAAAATTCTTGCCTACATTCTTGAAATGACAATTCGAGAGAACTATATCACCGAAAGTGGCAAATGCGGCTGTTTTGTTTTGGGCAAAAGCGTTCCTATCGCCTACTGTACACCTGAGATTTGACATTAGCAGAATCTCACCTCCATCTTTTATCTGTGCTTGCTTTGAAAATGTGAAGTTGGACCTCTGAGAGTCATCGCTTCCCATTATTATAAGAGATTCGTATGCCTGCGCCTTGTTGAAATTGGCTTTAGTTGCTGATGGATCAACGAAATAGACGCCGTCAGCATTGATGTTGCCGTTGCCCTTGGTGTCATTCACGAGCACACCGCCGGATTTGGTGGTCTTGTTGAAAGTGTAACCGCCTACAGTGATGTCGAATCCCTCGTTGTAGCGGACGAAATAATTGAGATGGTCCTCGTATTGTTCCGCTGAAAGAGTGGCAAGCGGGAGAATCTTATTACGTACACCGACAGAAGAGACAGCAGAATTGATAGACTTTGCCTTCTGGCTTCCGTTGTTGGTCTTCGTCAGAATGACGGTGAATCCTTTGGAGAACTCAACCGGCAGAACGGTGAAATAATATGCTCCCGGAGCAAGTGCAGAACCGTCCGCGTTGTAGAGTCGCACGTATGTCTCAGGCTCGGAGACTTTAACAGAAGGCTCTCCATCGGTGAAGGATACGGAGAATTTTCCGCAAAGAGCTTCGCTGCAGTTGCCCATCAGAGTTATTGATTTGACATCGGTAATACCTTCGGCCAGTGTGAACTTGATGTGCGAGCAAATATTCTTGAAGTTGATGGAGTTGCCGTTCACTTTGCCGGCCATTACAGCTACATTGTCAGCGAAAGTTCCAGTTGCGGCAATCTGATCCGCCGGGAGCGTCGTGCTGATGGCGCCGTCCGTGAATGAAGCATCTGCGCTGTACGGATACAGGGCGTAGAACTCTGTCGCGTCCTCTGGAACATTACCGCTGAATTTGCTGTCGCCCGTAAACTTGAAGCAGTTGTTGTGGCTCTCCGCAGAATCAGAATTGTCGAATACAGAAATCTGGTTGCCTTCGGTCCACGACACTTTGCCGTCGGAATTGACAGATGTTTTGGTGCTAGGCGAAGACTGACCCTCAAGCAAGGATGACAACTGCAAATCGACATATTCAACAGTCTTGCCACCTTCATTCTCGCTCTGGATATTTTCCTTTGCGCAGGATGCCGCCAGTATAGCGGCTCCCGCCATAACGAGTGTATAGATCCTTTTCATAGTCAATTCTAATTTCCCCATCCAATTTCATCTATATACTCGTAGTTATCAACCTCTACGTCATAGGGGGGGTAGATTGGAATTGCGCAAAGTCTGTTTCAGTGCTTACCGATATGATTTCCACAATCGGTGCTTCGTATTCATTCATCATTTTCATATTGGTTATTTGTTTGTCCTTTTATAGTTATTATCTGTCTCCAAAGTCATCCCGTTCCTCCGGAACGATTGAAGTCTTACTTGGTGACCGTGTATAATTACCTCCAGCCTTCGTTCTGGACGCATTGTTTCATCATATCAAGGTCGCGCTGCGGGATTGGCAAGACCTCGTGACGTCCCTTGACGGTATATTCGGATATGATATAGAGAGACGGCATCTGTTCGTGCCATCCTGCGAGTTCCGTGGCAGTATTCATAATTGTGTCGTAGTAGATACCCCAGCGAACAAGATCCTGGCGCCTGTGCCCCTCGAAGGCAAGTTCGTGTGCGCGTTCGTCTCTTATCGCCTGCTGGAACTGCTCGTAAGTCATTCCGGTCGTGAGGTCGGCTGCGGTTGATGCCGTATTTACCGGCAGACCGTATGCACGGCGACGCACCATATTGATGGCAGAGTAAGCATCGTTAGTCGGCGCCTTGTGCCATTCATTCAGAGCCTCGGCATAGAGCAGAAGCACGTCGGCATAGCGGAGAATGTACCAGTTGACATTGGAATAGTTGGCATCCTTAAGCTGCTCTTTCACATATTTGGACAAATCCCACTTTGCAGGAGTAAGTGCATTGTTGAAAGGCTTTCTCCATTCCGGCTTGGCGTCTGCCGCCATTGCGATTTCCATAGAGAGATCACGACTTTCGGTCGAGCCGTCCGGTTTGTATGTGCCAAGAGCCGCCTTTCCGTTTGCAGTGTATTTGTAGTCTGCAAAAGAGAGAGCCCATCTTTTGTCGTTGAGGTGGTCTGGCCAGGATGCGATGAAGGTAGGCAACACCTTCCAGTTGGCCGCGATTCTGATGTAGTCGCCGGAACCGTCTGCGGCTGTGACTCCATTCCATTTGCCGATTCGTCCGGTTGGGTCGCTGCCGGTGACTGACGGAGTGTAAAATGATACTTCCATAAGGCTCTCTTCTGGGTTCCATACATTGTTGCAGGTGTTCTCCCAGAGTGTCTGATAGTCATCGAGCAGGTGATGCTTGCCGGACTCAATCACAATCTTGGCAGTGTTTGCCGCCAGTTCCCATTTACTTTCGTCACGCAACGGATAGCCGGCCCAGGTGGCGTAAACTTTGGTGAGAAGTCCCAGAGCCGTGCCTTTGGAGACTCTGAACTGGCTGTCAGTTCTGAATGTGTCATCGACAGCCCACGGAAGTACTTCGGCCGCATATTTGAGATCCTGTTCAATGTATTCGTAAACTTCGGACGGGTCTGGCTGGGTGAATTCTGACGGGTGCTTCTTCGACTCGGCGGTCGTCTTGATCAGCACCGGATGTCCATACCAGCGGACAAGTTCAAAGTAGTAGAGGGCTCTCAATGTGCGTGCCTCGGCCATATAGATGGCTGCGAGGTCCTGATAGCTCTTGTCCCACTGAGGGGCCTTGCGTGAAAGGTTCTCTATGAAATCGTCGGCATTGTAGATGGCGTTGTAAAGTGCCTGCCAGCTGCCTTCGACATAGCTGTTTGAGGTAGAGAAAGTGTTGCTCGGGAGGTCTCTCCAGGAGTTCGGAGAACTGCCTTCTACTTTGGCTTCGTCTGTGCCTAGTGTGAAATAGAGGGACAGGTTCATACTGTACATATTGTCTTCGACCATATCCCTGTAAACTCCGAGCAGGACGTTCTGCGCCTCTGTCGGGCTGTTCATATACTTGTCTTTCTCAATTTCCGTGTAACTTTTCTCATCCAGAGAGCAGGAAAGCGCACAGAGAATTGAAACTGAAAATGCAAGAGAGAATTTTATATATTTCATAATCATACCTCCTGTACTAGAATTGAATATCAAGTCCCATAGTGAGTACAAGGCTCTTAGGATAAGCGCCCCAGTCGAATGACGGCGTAAGAGGGCTGCTGAGGGTGTTCACCTCAGGGTCATAGCCGCTGTACTTGGTCAGACAGAAGAGATTCTGCGCAGTGGCATAGACTCTCAGCTTGTTTATCCAAACTTTCCTTGTGAGACGTTCCGGAATGGTGTATCCGAGAGTTATGTTCTTGAGCCTGAGGAAAGAACCGTCCTCGATGAATCGGGATGACACATCGTAAGGGATGTATCCGGTTGCTGAAGGCACCTTGTTCGATGCGTTGTTTACTGTCCATCTGTCACTGACTTCGGCAAGCATCTGCGTGCGCTCCATTCTGGACTGTGTAAGGTACATCCTCATTGCGTTATAGACATCGTTGCCAATGCTGAACTGGAACATAAAGCTGAAATCAACTCCGTAGAACTGGAAGCGGTTGGTGATTCCTCCGTAGAAGTCAGGATAACCGTTTCCGATGCTTGTCCTGTCTTCCGGCGTTATCTTGCCGTCACCGTTGATATCCTTGTATTTGGTCATTCCCGGAACTGCGGTATATCCTCTCGGACTCAGGTCAGGAACACCGTCCTTGAGCTGCATAGTTCCGTCAGGGAGCATATTGAAGTCGGAATACTGATAAACTCCGTCGAAAACATATCCGTACATATCTCCGAGCGATGAGCCCACGTAGGAAATGTAGTCGTCCTGAGTGAAGTTGGAGTTGAAGCCTGACTTGCGGGTGATGTAGTCAGTCCCGTCCTGCAGGGCTACGAGTTTATTCTTGATGAACGAAATGTTGAAGTCGGTGGACCAGAAGAAGTTACGCTTGTTGAAATTGACGCTGTTGATCGTCAATTCAACACCTGAGTTGCGGATTTTTCCGATATTCTGCCACTGCGAAGCGAATCCGGTCACATAAGCGAGCTTCTGCGAGATAAGCAGGTCTTTGGTGTCCTTGATGAATCCGTCAGCGGTGATGTTGAGGCGATTGTTGAAGAAACCGAGGTCAAGACCTAGGTTCGAGGTGGTCGAGCCTTCCCATTTAAGACCGTAGTTGGCAATTTGCTTAGGAGTGAGCACTGTGTATGTTGTCGTGCCCATACCGATCTTGCTGTTGGTGTACAGGTCCATCGAGAGGTAACTGGTGATGCGGTCGTTACCCACGGTACCCCAGCCGGCTCTGAGCTTCAAAGTCGATATCTTGTTCTTTATGTCCTTCATAAATTCCTCGTTGGCGATGTTCCAGGAGGCGGCGAATGATGGGAAGAATCCCCATTTGTTTTTCGGAGAGAATACTGTGGATGCGTCTGCGCGGAATGTCGCCGTGAGCATATACCTGTCGTCGTAGCTATAGAATCCGCGGGCGAAGAATGAGATTCTCATACTTTCTGTACGAGTGGTTGTGACCTGGGTTGGAGTGGCTCCGAGTCCGAGGTTGTCAGTGCCGAAAGTCTCGAACGGAAAGTCCTTGGCTTCACCGAGCAGTGATTCGTAGCCGGTGTACACCGTCTCCTGTCCGAGCATAAAGTTGACGGAGTGTTTCTTCTTGAAGCGGTTCTGGTAGGTCAAAGTGTTGCTCACCTGCCATTTCTTGTTGCGGCTCATCGTGCTTGAACCGTAAGCGCCTCCTGCACGGTATGCGTTGCTGGTGGTCTCGTTGTAGAAAATGTCGCGCCTCTGGTAGTTGGCATTGTATGTTCCCGCGCTCTTGAATGTCAGTCTCTTGTTGAGTTTGAGGGTGAGTGCCATATTGCCTATCCACTGCTCCGACTTCCTCTGGTCGTCCACTGACTCAGCCTGGATTATCGGGTTGATCTTGTTGGAGTCGAAGTTGGATTCAGCCTGGGCCGTCGGGTCGTACATAAGGTAGCGCAGGTCGTACTGGCTTACGCTTAGACCTCCAACCGGCCTGTAGGATATGAGGTTGGCGAGCTGGCTTCCGCTCGTGCCTATTCCGGTACGTGTAGAATTGGTGTAGTTGAGCGAGCCGTCGAGGATGAGCCATTTAGTGATTTCCTGACGCAGTTTGACTCTGGCGTTGTCCTTTCTGTATCCGCTGTTGACGAAAATTCCGTCCTCGTCGAAATGCGAGAAAGAGACTGTATATTGAGACTGCTTGCTGCCTCCTCTTATGCTTATCTCGTGGTTCTGTGACCAGGTCGGGCGGAAAGCCTCATCCTGCCAGTCTATGGCGCCAACGAAGTTACGGTAGTCTTCAAGACTCTGATACTTGTATGGATTTCCGTCCGAGTCTGTGCCGGCTTTGAAGTAGGTGTCGCCGTATTTGGTCGGGTTGGTTTCCAACTGCAGAGCCACGAAATCATAAGCGCTGATGGTCTCCAGTTTCTTGGAAAGTTTCCTCCAGGAAGCCGAACCGTTGTATGTAATCTGCGGCCTGCCTTCCTGACCATCCTTTGTGGTGACGAGCACTACTCCGTTGGCCGCTCTCGCTCCGTAGATTGCTGATGCGGAGGCGTCCTTGAGCACATCTATGGATTTGATATCCTGGCTTGCAAGGAAGTCTATGCTGGAAACTTCGAATCCGTCCACGATGAAAAGAGGGGAGGAGTCTCCGTTGACTGTCCCGACACCTCTGATCTTGATGTCATAGCCTGCTCCAGGAGTTCCGTCAGCGGCAGTGATGTTCACTCCGGCAATCTGTCCTCCGAGAGCCTCGACTACTGAGCTTGTCTTGAAATCTTTGAGCGCTTTTTCGCCGACAGAGGCGACTGAACCGGTGAGGTCACTCTTTTTCATTGTTCCGTAACCGATGACAACTACTTCTTCAAGCAGATTATTGTCGGGTACAAGCCTGATGTCTATTGTTGCGCGGCCGTTTACGGCTACCTCCTGAGGGGTGTAGCTTATAAAACTGAAGGTAAGTTTCGCGTCTGAAGGAACGGTTATGACATATTTTCCGTCGACGTCAGTGACCACGCCGTTGTCAGTGCCGGACTGTGAGACTCCGGCTGCAATGAGCGGTTCGCCTTTTTCATCGGTTACCGTGCCCCTGACCTTGATTTTTTCCTGCGAAAACGCCGTGACGCACAGGAGTGACGCCACCAAGGAAAGCAAAATGTATCTTGTGTTTTTCATTATTCAATTATTTTCGCTTAGAACTGAGTGTCGAACCATACGAAGAGAGGGAAGAGTCTGTACGGGTCAGTCGCACTGGTCGGGTCGCTTCCTGTCGAACTGAAAGTTATCTGCCCGGTGAATATTCCGTTGGCGTAACCGTTGTCATCAAGGAACTTCTCTGGGGCGATGTACAGGGCCAGATCTTGTGTTCGTATGTAACCTGCCGTTTTCGCGATGTGCTGAGGTCTTCCATAACTTGACATAGGGTCTCTCGAACCGGAATTGTATGCAACATTGATGGCAGCGTAATAAGCCGCCCAAATCTTGGACAGGAAAGTTGTCTGTCCGGCATCTGGAGCACCATTCGTATGAGTTGACGGACCGTTGATATTCCAGTAGTTGAACGAGCGGCGGAAGTCCATAGTGATGTTTTTCAAATCGTCTCCTGAGAGAACTTCGCCATTGTTCTTGATTGTAGGTGCGGCTGAGGTGACTCCGTTCTTAGGATTGCACTTGATGACAAACGGAGTGTATTCTATGCTGTAGCCGCCCTCTGTCCTAGGAGTGTTGAAGTCGAAGAATACAGGAGTCTTCACTACGGTTTCTCCGGAAGTCCCCTTGCCAGTCGTCACTTTGACGAAGACAAAATGAGCTCTGCGGTCTGCAACCTTGGTGAATGTTTCCGGAACAGTGGTGAGTTTTCCGCTGGTCTCGTCAATTGTCACGCATTTTGTGTTGCTTCCTCCGCTGATCTCGTATATCACTTCAACACCTTCTTTTATGTCGGTTGAAACGACAGGTATCTCTTGAGGGTCAGTGACTGAGACGCGATGCTGGCTCGCATAGTCCGTCTCAGGAGTGAGCGAGAGATTGTTGCCCCAGCTTACATAGGTGAATGCGTACGGGTTCTCAATAACAGTCCACTTGAGCTCAGATGTAATAGAACCTTTGGCATTCTCGGCCTTCACCTTGATATTGAAGTCTCCCAAAGGAATCGTATTGCCCTTAGTTACACTTATGACACCGGTGAGTTCGTTGATAGAGAGTGCGGAAAGCTCGTCCGGAAGATTGTCAAATGAGTAGCTGACTTCGTCTCCGTCTTTCTTAAGAGGCTTGAGTTGTACTTTGGTCCCTTTCCAGACAGTGGTGTCATTGTAGTCGAGCACAGTTATAGGTGAAATGTACTCAACGATTGTGAATTTCATAACCTGGTCGAAATCTGCTGTGCCATAACTGTTTACGGCAGTGACTGATACGATGATCTCAGTTCCGATGTCAAAACCGTTGTTCTCGGATATTGTGATTGCTCCCGTTTCCGAGTCTATGGTGACCTTGTCGGTTTCCGGATATGTCGATTTGATGCTGAAATTCAAGTTTGTCAGCGAACCTGTGAATGCAGGAGCGGTACTGGTGTATGATGTGTTCTGCTCAACCTTGACTTCAGCCGGGTTGTAAACGAGTGCGACAGGAGGGGATGTCACCTCCACTGTGAGAGCATCTGTGAAAATTCCTTCCTCTGAATCCGCATCCACGACCATAGTAGTGAGTTTGAAGTCAAAGACATAAGTTCCGGACTGGAATGAGCCGTTCCTTAGGATGCTGAATTTTCCGGTCTTGTCAACGCTGAAGAATCCGTCCCAGTCTTCCATCACTTTCCCGTCCCTGCGGACAGAAGAGATGAGATAGTTCTTTATGGAAATATGATCTCCGTCTGTGCTGATTTGCGCCGTAGGCAGTTCTTCACCGGAACTTGCAGATGTTACTTGTGACAGCGCTATCGTTATATTGTCAGGAGTGACGACAATGCCGTCCGGAACCGCTTTCATCATATTGACAGTTATAGCTTCCGGAAACTCGCATCTGTGTCCGTTTGCGTTGCAGGCGATGCCTATGGTATATTTTCCTACTGCCAGAGATGCGCTGTTGCGGATCTGGAATACTCCGGTCGCGGATTCGACTGTGAAGCACTCCGGAGTGACATTCTGCCCTTCGAGCACGACTTTGTAAATTTCAAAGTCCGACGGAGTGCCTCCGTGCCAGCTCGGACTGAGGTCCATACTGGTTGACGGTCCGATGTCGGTGATACCGGGGTAGTAGAGCGCAAACGCTCCGGTGTCCGTCAGCTGCGTATTGCAGGACGCGGCTGCAAGTGCCGCCATCAAAGTAAGCACCGCGTTGCGGATTCGTCTGGTTATTAATCTTGTCATTGTTTATCTGATTTTAACTGAGATTCGTATTCCATTGTCAGATTTGAAGTTATAGCTTGTAACTCAGAGTTTTGGTCTCGCCGTTGACGGTAACCTTGAGGGAAACTCCGTTCTCGTGGAAGGTTCCGGCGGAGGCTGCGGTGTTGTCCGTAAATTCGGCGCTGACGCTGTTTGCCTCGAAAGTTCCT
>CAVKAQ010000047.1:0-17140 GCA_963654225.1 Butyricicoccaceae bacterium
TTTGGGAATGACTTGCGACCCGGTTTGCGGACTGGTTCAAATCCCTTGCATTGAAAGGAATGCGTTTGCAGCTACACGTGCTTTGGATGCGAACCTGTATGCTGCTTTCTCTGACGGAAAGCACAGGGTCTCATTTGACAGGGTAGTGGAAGTCCTGAAGCAGACAGGCCACGATATTCCGTCACTTTACAAGGAAACCAGCGAGGGAGGTCTGGCCAAAGGATTCGGCAACCTGTAGAAGCCGAATCGTCTTCCCGATTACCTTCTGAATAATATGCAGAGAGAAAAGGACGACGTTACATCTCGTTAAAGTGCATCGTTTTTCACAGCATTCAGGTCAACGTTTCCCTCGACTCCATAAACTACGGCTTTGTCTGTGAACTGCCACATTGTCCAGTCTTTGCGGTCAGGTTGCGCTTCTCTGTAGCGTGCGACCCAAAGCGGATAACCGTTCCGTATGTCATTGTCCAGTATATCCTTGATGAATGACTCTGAAGAATAGATTATAGGCTTTCTGCCGTAGTGTTTCTCCACGATGTCTAGCCATACCTTTATGCTTGCATTCAGCTTGGAAACTGAGTAGCCTTTGTGTATTGTTTCAATGTCAAGTATGGGCGGCAAATCGCTGCTGTCCAGATGCCCGACAGTTTTGATGAAGTTTTCCGCCTGTGTTGCGGGCTTTTTGGATGACCTGAAAAAATGGTATGCCCCTCTTCTGTAGCCTGCCGTCTTGGCATCTTCCCAGTTCTTCTTGAACTTCCTGTCTTTTAAGTTGTTGCCTTCGGTAGCCTTAAGTATGACATACGATACCGGATATATATCGACTGCCGCATTTACAGACTTTGTGGAATAGCCTTTCTTGTCAATCATAACACGCAGGGAATCCCATACTATTTCACCGGTGTTATGGTGCGAGAGGTCAATGGCGAATTTGTATCCGCGTATAGGCACCTTGTCGCCGTTATCGCTTTTTACAAATTTTGGTCTGGAGAAAATTACGCATAACGCAAGAATTGCGACTATTCCTGCCGCTATCCAGGCATTTACCATTATCTTATTGCCGGTCTTCTTTTTGACTGTTGATGTCGTTTTTCTTATGGCAGCATTTTTTTCGGAGTTAATCTTTCTTTTGGCAGAGGTCTTAGATAAATGCCGAGTGGCCGGATACGTCTTTTTTGCTCCGGTATTCCTTCGTGCAGATTCTCCCTTGGGCTTCGTATATTGACCTATACGTGAGCTTGTTCGGGTTTTGTTGCGCGCGGAAAGTTTTTTCTCCGATGTATTTTGGCAGTGCCTGTTTTCCATAATCCACGCTCAATTATTGCAAACCCTATAGAGTAACTTGTTTCTTGTTGTAAAATTAGTCAAATTTTGCATATCTTTGAAGATATAAAATTTAACTGTTATGCCAGAATTAAAAGGATCACGCACTGAAGAAAATCTCAAGACTGCATTTGCAGGAGAGTGCCAGGCACATACCAAATACCTTTATTTTGCATCCAAGGCAATAAAGGACGGTTACGTGCAAATCGGTAAACTGTTTGAAGAAACTGCCAAAAATGAGAAGGAGCACGCTAAGATTTGGTTTAAGTTCCTTCACGGAGGAGAAGTTCCTGATACCGCTTCCAATCTTGCCGATGCTGCGGCCGGTGAGAATTTCGAATGGACAGATATGTATGCAGGCTTCGCCAAGACTGCCAAGGAGGAAGGCTTTGAAGACATCGCTTTCCTTTTCGAGAAAGTAGGCGAAATCGAGAAGAATCACGAAGAGCGCTATCGCAAACTGCTTGATAATGTCAAGAAGGGTGTGGTATTCTCCAAGGACGAGGATATGATCTGGGAGTGCTCGAACTGCGGTCATATCGTTATCGGAAAGAAAGCTCCTGAGGTTTGCCCTGTATGCAAGCACGCCAAGAGTTATTTCCAGATTAAAGCCGAGAATTATTGATTGTGATTGAAGGCTCTCACGAGGCCGTGGCCGGCCACGCTCTTTCAGGGCTTTACGACACACAATAGTGACATACAAAAATGACGACTGAAGAAAAACTTCAATCGTCATTTTTGTATTCTGCCACTTTTTATTTTTTCATAAAGATGAACGCTATATTAAGCAGCAGATAGTAAATGAACGTCAACAGCACGATGAGCGACCAGTTGAGTCCAAGAACTATTACGGGTATCGCGAGGCAGACAATGCCACCTAAGAAGCCGATTCTCTGGATTTTGGTACGGTAATCACTTTCAATGTCCTTACCGAATTTCATCGCGAACATCGGAATCTCACTTACCAGCAATGCGGATAAAACTATTGCCAGAACCGGCAGAAACCAATATGTCAGACATGCTTTGGCAAGGAAAGAGATCGGTGAGAAATACACATAATAGGAGAGTGAGCCGCATATCATAGCAGAGGCAGGTGTCGCGAGTCCGATGAAGGATTCGTGCTGCCTCTCGTCAATGTTGAACTTCGCTAGCCTCAGGGCTGAAAATACGGCAAGAATCAGAGGAACGTAACTTACAAAGTTGTTTCCTATGCTGTTGCACATTGTCTTATGCAACATTATGGCAGGGAGCACTCCGAAACTTATCATATCAGCCAATGAGTCCAGCTCTTTGCCGATATCAGAATATGCCTTAAGCATCCTGGCGGCAAAACCGTCGAAAAAGTCAAAGACAGCGGCGGCAAGCATAAGCAGGAATGCGATGTCAATCCTGCCCTGCAAGGTAAAAATCACCCCAAGAGTGCCTGACAACAGGTTCATTGAGGTGATAGTGTTTGGAATATGCTTTATGATTTGCATACGTATCCGAAAGTTATTTTATTCCGAGTTCTTTCTTAAGAGTCTTTGGAAGAGCGTCTTTGTGAAGGACGATATCCATTGAACGGCCTTTTACGAAAGCTTCAGACGCATACCAGATGCCATTGTACTTGCCGGCCTTGCCCCAGGAATTCTTGACCATATAGTATTTCTTGCCGAACTGGTCGCGTGCAATACCGAAAATCTGCATTCCGTGGTCATCGGTCAATGTCTTGTTGTCATAGCACTGCTGGCGGTATTCCTGTGTGACTTCAACTTCCTCAGGAGCCTGTGGCTCTTCCGGTTTGTCTGTTCCTTTGCCAACCCATCTTTCCTGGTCAGAACCAGAAGTCTTCTTAGGCTCGTCCTTGTAGAGAATTGCAAGACCGTCGCGGGTGAAACCTTTCTCGCTGACGTCTGTACCCCAAAATGCGGTATATCCGTTTTCCAGAGCATTGTCCAAAGCCTCCATAAATTCATCGATAGGAACATTCCAGTCCATATCCCAACGCCAGTTGTCGCTGATCTCCAGAGCGAATTTCTGGTAGAACGGATGATGAGAATATGAAGTCAGAGAAACATAGTCATCAGGGTTGATTTTGTAGTAGTCACGATACTCGGCAGGCGTCCAGGTCTTTCCGTTGTATGTGAATTCGGTTGGACATTCTCCGAGGTATGCGTCAACAATACCTTTGAAAGCTGTTTTCCAAGCTGTAGAAAGTGTCCTGTTCGGATTTTTGGCGATAGCCTCGACAAAGCCGAGAGTGGCTGCATCAAGTTCTCCGTGTACAGGCAGTTCCGTACCGTAGTTTGTCCCGTTCTGGACTGACTGAGGTACAAGACCGTAATCTCTTACAATGTGAAGAACGTCTCCTGCTTCACTTCCTGCTGCGAAATTAAGTTTGCCGTCAAGTCTGACGTATTTCTCTGCGCGGTCCTGGTAGGAGTGGCTGACCACGAACATCTCGGAAAAGTCTGGATACAGTGTAGTATCTTTGATATTGTTAATCCTGATTGCTTCAGACTCGAGGAATCCGAGGGTCGAGAAACACCAGCAGGTACCGGATCGGTACTGGTTCTTGACAGGTGTTATAGGATTGGCCTTTACTGTTGTGAACTGATACTCAACAGGCTTCTGTGGTCCTTGAGGTTGTGCGTTCATCAGAATCGGAACGCACATCACAATCATTGATGTTGTCAGAAAATTCTTCATATACGTGTTTGTTTTAATATTTCTTATTCAATTGCACCCTTCCGGAATGCGCACATCTTGACAAATATATGCAATAATCGCTAATTTTACAATCCGAAAGCAATACGGCAGAATTATGCGAAATTATACAATACTATACATTCACGGGATGGGCGGGGGAGTTGACAGCAGAATCCCGTCGATACTCAATTCACACATAAACAGTTACATTGCACCTGAACTTGATGCCCATATAGATGTCGTTGTGCGCACATACGACATTGACCCGTCAATAGCTTGGAATCAGATAACATCTTGGAGAAAAGAATTGAATCCGGCTCTTGTCATAGGCGAGTCGCTCGGCTCTCTGCACGCTATACAGCTGGCAGGTATCCCACATCTTTTCGTCTCACCTGCAATCGGTGCTGCCAGGTGGATGGCGTTTGCCAGTTGGCTTCCGTGTGCCGCAAGTCTTATGAGACTGATGTTCAAGCCTCATCCCGGTGAACGTCAGCCGTTGGACTTTACGCATAAGGTTCTGAGCCATTATCGCGGAATGCGGAAAAAAGTGCTGGACTGTTCTCCTGCAAACGGAGTACAAGATTATTTCTATGCATTCTTCGGAACTGAGGACGCGTATAGAAGAAGCGGTGTTGTCAGTGTCAGGAGCTGGTTGAAGTACTTCGGAAGTGACAGCTATAAAATATATAAAGGTACTCACTATATGGAAGAGGAGTACCTTTATTCAATGCTTATTCCGAAGATTCTGGAAGTTCTTGGATTGACTATGTCTTCGAATCCGTCAGGCTGCTGACACGTGCCAGAGGCGCGTATTATTTTCTGCCGGGATATGCCAGAAGGCCATTCTCCAGAACGTCAAGCGCTTTTTCAAGTTCAGGAATCTCAAGGACGTATGCAACTCGGATATGATTGTGTCCTACGCCTTTAGTCTTATAGAAGGAGGCCGCCGGAGTCACCATTGTCGTCTGCCCATTGTATCTGAATTCTGTAAGCATCCATTTGGCAAAGTCTTCCGCATTGTCAACCGGAATCTCGGCAATCGTATAGAACGCTCCCATTGGTACAGGTGAAAAAACACCTTCCATTTTGTTGAGACGGCCTAGCATATAATCGCGTCTTTCGATATATTCCTTCTTGACCGCATCAAAATAGGACTGAGGTGTGTCAAGAGCTCCGATTGCGGCAATCTGTCCATATACAGGAGGGCAAAGCCTTGCCTGGGCATATTTCATAGCTGCGGTCATCACATCTTTATTGTGTGATATGATGCAACCTATACGGCATCCGCAGAGATTGTATCTCTTTGATACTGAATCAACAAGAATTACATTCTGCTCAAGCCCAGGAATGTTCATAGCGGAGAAATGCGGCTCGTCAGTGTAGCAGAACTCACGGTAAACCTCATCAGATATAAGGAACAGGTCGTGCCTTTTTGCTACCTCTCCGATCTCAAGCATATTCTCTTTGCTGTAAAGTGTGCCGGTAGGATTTCCCGGATTGCTGATCAGGATGGCTTTAGTGCGCGGGGTGATCAGTTTCTCGAATTCGGAGATGTCCGGAACTTTGAAACTGTTCCTGATGTCGGTATGGACGGCTTTCAGAGTGATGCCGTTCATAAATGCGAACGTGTTGTAATTAGTATAGAAAGGCTCAAGCACAATGACTTCGTCACCCTCGTCGCAGGTTATCTGCAGGGCAAGATTGACCGCCTCGCTTCCTGCGACAGTCATAATGATTTCGGGAATCTCGATGTCGATGCCTATCTTCTTATAATATTTTTCGACAAGTCCTTTGCGCAATTCAATCAGACCCGCGGAATTTGAATATGACACGTGGTCAAGAGTATTTTTGTGTACCGCCTCAAGCGCGCATTCAGGAGATTTGATGTCAGGTTGACCTACGTTAAGGTGATATACTTTTGTGCCTGCGGACTTGGCGGCATCGGCGAACGGAACAAGTTTTCTGATGGCCGAAGCGGGCATAAGTTCGGACTTGTGAGAAATTTTTGCCATTATATTACGTTTTAGTTCTAACTATTACCGTTTTAGTTGAAAAAAATATCCTTTCAGATGGTACAAAGATAGTGTTTTTTTTTACCTTTGCGGGCGTACTTAACAAAATCAAAAACATTATGTCAACTTTCAGACAAAGAGCCTTGGACGATGCAGCCGCTCACACAACTGAGCGCTACTTCGTTGAGAAGAGGCCGGTTTCGGCTTACTTCGGAGAAAATGTGTTTGACCTCGCTAAAATGAGGAAATACATGTCTCAGACTGCTTATGATGCTGTTCTTTCAGCTGTTAAGGTGGGCAAGAAGATCGACAGGACTGTCGCAAATGAAATTGCGTCAGCGATGAAGACCTGGGCCATCGAAAAAGGTGCTACGCACTACACGCACCTCTTCCAGCCGCTTACCGGAACTACAGCCGAAAAACACGAGTCCTTCGTTACAGTGAAGGACGGTCAGGCATTCGAGAGATTCAGCGGAAGCGCACTCGTCCAGCAGGAGCCTGATGCATCCAGTTTTCCAAGTGGAGGACTGCGTAACACATTCGAGGCCAGAGGTTATTCCGCTTGGGATCCTAACTCTCCGGTCTTTATTCTTGACGGAACGCTTTGCATACCGTCGGTATTCGTGTCATACACAGGAGAGGCTCTTGATATGAAGGTGCCGAATTTGAGGTCTATCCAGGCTTTGAGTTCTGCCGCCACATCAGTGTCCAATCTTTTTGACAAGTCTGTAAAATCCGTTTCAGTCAACGTCGGTCTTGAGCAGGAGTATTTCCTTGTTGACGAGGCATTGTACAATGCACGTCCTGACCTCAAACTTTGTGACAGAACCGTTATCGGTCACACATCGGCAAAGGATCAGCAGCTGTCAGACCACTATTTCGGCGCTATACCTAGCCGCGTAGAGGCGTTTATGAAAGACTTCGAGACAGAGGCTTACAAACTTGGAATCCAGCTTCAGACAAGACACAACGAGGTTGCTCCTAACCAGTTCGAATGTGCTCCTGTGTTCTGCGAGGCTACCAAGGCTATCGATCAGAATATGCTTCTGATGATTCTTATGCCTAAGGTTGCGGAAAAACATCACTTGAAAGTCATCTTCCACGAGAAACCTTTCGACGGCATCAACGGAAGCGGAAAGCATTGCAACTGGTCAATGCAGACAGATACCGGAGTCAATCTCCTCTCACCGGGCAAGACTCCTACAAAGAATCTGCAGTTCCTTGCATTCTATTCATCTGTAGTACGTGCGGTTTACAAGCACAACTTCCTGCTGATGACTTCTGTATGTTCTCTGAACAATTCATACAGACTCGGCGGCCACGAAGCTCCTCCTGCAGTGATGTCTGTATTCTCAGGTACAACACTTGCCAAGATTTTCGACAGTATATTGAATATGAAGGACTTCTCTGACGCTGAAGCAAGCAAGGCTTCAATCCAGATGGTAAGTTCAATCCCGGAGATCGTGCAGGACAATACCGACCGAAACAGAACGTCTCCTTTCGCTTTCACAGGAAACCGTTTCGAGTTCAGAGCCGTCGGCTCATCAGCCAATGCTGCAAGCGCGACTTATGTTCTTGATTCAATTGTCGCAGAGAGCCTTAAAGAGTTCCGCAAGGAAGTTGACGAACTTGAGGCCAAGGGCGAAACCCGTCAGAATGCTGTGCTTACAGTCGTAAGATCATTCATCGCAGAGTCTAAGAATGTTATGTTCGAGGGCAACGGCTACAGCAAGGAATGGGAAGCCGAGTCAGAGCGCAGAGGTCTGAAAGCTGTCCGCAACGTTCCTCAGGCATACAAGGTATTCCTTGAGAAGGATTCTGTCGAGATGTTCGACAAACTTGGAGTCCTTACTCCAGTTGAGTCTGAGGCCCGTTATGAGGTTTTGAATGAGACTTATGTCAAGAAACTTCAGATCGAGGCAAGACTGTTGGGCGATATGTGCTTGAATCATATTGTACCTGCTGCCGTAAGTTATCAGAATATTCTCGTGAAGAGCATCCAGGGATGCAAGGACGTGTTCGGTGACGAATTCAAGTCTCTTTGCAAAGCCGATATGGATACCTACAAGAAGATTTCCGGTTTCGTAAACGACCTTTCAGCTGATGTTGAAGCTCTTGTCGAGGCAAGAAAGAAAGCCAACAAAGTTGAAGATATGGCAGAAAGAGCTTATCTTTATTCGACGGAAGTCAAAGACGCTATGGACAAGGTCCGTTACAGCGCAGATCATCTCGAGATGCTTGTTGATGACGAGCTTTGGCCATTGCCAAAATATAGAGAACTGTTATTCTTCTAATAAATTAATTGTGAAGAGGTTACTAGTATTATTACTCATAGTGTCACCGGCCTTCGTGGTTTCCTGTTGGAACCGTGGGGTCGGTGACCCTTTGTCTATACCTTATGTCAGAAGCGTATTGGCAGACACGGTTTCTGCCCCATATACGCTGATCAGAGACGCAGGCATAGACGGGAAAAACGGAACGATAGCGATCGTGGGACCTTTCGAAGACGCGTTTTATTATGCGGAAGAGCTTTTGGCCTGCGATTACTTCGACAATGTGGACGGACGGAAAGACTCGGACGGCTTGCCCGACTTTGCGGGGGAGACTGTTGCGATTATAAGCGACAACGCCAATGCCCCATATTCAGGCTATCTGCAGTATGGAAACGAGAATTTTCTGAAAGAGATCAATGTCAAGAACTTCATTGCGGCGATAGATACAGTATGTTCCGCAAACCAGTTCGAAGCTAATAATTCTCTTCGAAAACAGAGTTCCAAAGTAATAATACTGGGATCTTCTTATGCTTCAGCATTCGGCTACAGCGACATTATGGAGTTGTATAAAGTCGCCAAACCGGATATAGAAGTCATATCTCCCGTCCATTCTCTGATTAAATATGCCGTGTCGAAACACGGGAAAGATGCCAATCTTGCCGTCTGGACCAATGAATCCATATTGGGCGCCGGAGTCTATTCCGTCGTAATCGAACAGTTGGCTGAGGATTATCCTTCATTGGATTACACCGCGTTCTGTCCATCCTCAAAAGCTGGTTATAGAGAGAGAATTCTTTCATTCTTAAGGCTTTACAAAGCTTCTGGACAGGAAAATCAGATAAGTGCAGTGCTAGTGGATGACATTCCGTTGCGTGCGGATTCGCTCAATGTAACGTTGGAAAAAATGATTTCCGACAGGGACGACAGTCTCAGAGTTTATGCGAACTTCATATCTCCGAAATTCGAGTTCATAGATCCGGGACAGGCAGTTGCTTCAGACTGCATTCATTATCTGAGAGCCAGCAATTCATTTACTCACAAGGTTGCGTATCCCAATATCCTGCTGTACGCTACAGCGCCTGTGTTAGGATTGGCTTCATCGGATTATACCTCGGACGGGGACTATACGGAAAGTTTCAAATACGGCAGAGCGGACAATTCCGGCAAGAGTTCATACCTGCTGACATATTATCCGTGGAATGCGCTTGACAGCAGTCAGAAATCGTGGTTGGAGAAGTTTGCGGTAAAAACATATGGGAACTATGTTTCAGATTAGTGTAAAACCGGAGGAAATAGAGAAGTTGAATCTGGCTGCATTTGAGGGAAAAATCACTGTCATCGATAATGAGGGCCCTGATTTTGACAGGGCGATTGCATATTTGAGCCGTCAGAAGATTATAGGCTTCGATACGGAAACCAGACCTTCATTTACAAATTCACAGCCGAGGTCCGGAGTCGCTTTGCTTCAACTTTCCGGGGCCAGAGAAGCTTTTCTTTTCAGAATCAAGCACTTGGGAATGCACGAGAGGCTCTGTCGCATTCTTTCTGCAGAAAAAATCATCAAAGTCGGAGCCGCTGTGCACGATGACGTCAGGGGATTGCAGAAATACAGAGATTTTGATGCCAATGGCTTCGTGGACCTTCAGAAGATGGTTTGGGAATACGGCATCAAGGACAAGAGCGTCAAGAAGATGGCCGCAATTATCCTTGGAGTGAGGATTTCAAAAACTCAGCAGTTGTCAAATTGGGAAGCTGAAGTGCTCTCGGAGTCTCAGATGCTCTATGCGGCAACTGACGCCTGGGTATGCAGGGAAATGTACAATCTGCTGATGAAGTCGGAGAAAAACCCGCTTACGCCAGAGCAGATGCTCCCTACCGCACCGGTTCCTAGACCCGATGGTGCAAAGAAGAAAGTCCAAACTGCAGTGCAAGGGGCGGAATCCGGAGATGTTGAAACGGAGGACAGGAAGAAGCGTCGCAGAAAAAAATATAATGCGCGCAGACGATATTATCAGAATAAGCGCAGACACAGAAACAAGAACAACGATACCAGTAAACGAATAGATAATGGCAAAGATAATACTGAAAAGAGGTAGGGAAAACTCGCTTGAAAGATTTCATCCATGGGTTTTCTCCGGAGCTATAGCTCAGATAGTCGGAGACGTGGCAGAAGGTGATGTTGTAGGCGTCTATAGTTCTGACGGTCGATTTTTGGCATCAGGTCATTATCAGATCGGTTCGATTGCTGTAAGGGTTCTGAGTTTTGATTCTCCAAGCATAAATGATGACTTCTGGGAAGAAATGTTGTCCAGAGCGTTGGCGGTAAGGGTGGCTACAGGTCTTGCAGATAATCCGAACACGAATTGTTACAGACTCGTGCACGGAGAAGGTGATAATCTCCCTGGCCTCATAATCGACTGGTATGACGGCGTTTGTGTTATGCAGGCCCATTCTGTCGGTATGTTCCGCGCCAAGAAACAGATCTCATCGGCCCTTGTAAAAGTCTATGGCGAAAAATTGAAGGCCGTTTACGACAAGAGCTCAGGTACAGCGCCTTTCAAGGCAGGACTTGACTTGGTGGACGGTTATCTTTTCAAGAGAGAAGGATTCAATGATGACGAGCAGGTTGTGGTGGAAAACGGCCACAAGTTCATTGTCAATTGGACTGAAGGTCAGAAAACAGGATTCTTTCTGGACCAGAGGGAGAACAGGGCGTTAGTAGAAAGATATGCTAAAGGACGTAACGTGTTGAACTTGTTCTGTTATACCGGAGGCTTCTCGATTTATGCTTTAGGTGCTGGCGCTTTACACGTGGATTCTGTTGACAGCTCGGCCAAGGCAATGTCGCTTGTGGAGAAGAATGTCCGGCTTGGTGGATTTGACGATTCTATGCATACCGGATTTTGCGTTGACGCGTTGGATTATTTGAGAAATGTTCCGGAAGGAAAGTATGATCTTATGATTGTGGATCCTCCTGCTTTTGCAAAACACAGAGGTGCGTTGAACAACGCGCTCAGGGCATATCAGCGTCTCAACGCCGCCGCAATATCAAAAGTAGCTCCCGGTGGATTTGTGTTTACATTCAGTTGTTCTCAAGTCGTTGATAAAGAAGCTTTTGCGCTCGCTGTGTTCTCAGCTGCGGCGCAGACCGGCAGGAAGGTGCGCATACTCGACAGGCTCAATCAGCCTGCAGATCACGCCGTGAATATCTATCATCCTGAAGGAGAATACCTCAAAGGCCTGCTCCTCTACGTGGAGTAATAGCGTCAGTCAGTTTTCAGTTGTTGATAAACTTCTGCAGTTCATCGTAAACCAGATGAACCGGAAGCCCCATTATTGTGAAATAGGAGCCTTCGATTCTTGTGATGCCGACATATCCGATCCATTCCTGGATTCCGTAGGCACCTGCCTTATCCAGAGGCTTGTATTTATCAACATAGTATTCTATCTCGCTGTCACTCAGTCTCTTGAAGTGAACGTAAGCGGTGTCTGAGACAGTATGCGTGAGTGTGCAGGACCGTAAAGTAATGGCTGTGGTTACGTGATGAACTTTGCCGGAAAGCAAATGCAGCATATTTATCGCTTCGTCTCGGCTATGAGGTTTGCCCAGAATGACATTGTCGCAATACACCATAGTGTCAGACGTCAGGAGAATCTCATTGTTCTCCAATTTCCTGTGGAATCCTTGAGATTTTCCTTCCGACATCAGTTCAGGTATCCGCTCCAATGGCGTATCCTTGTCATATTTTTCCACGAAAGATGTTTCCGTGTCAATCGTGAACTCTACACCAAGCCCTTCAAGCAATTCTTTTCTGCGCGGAGATGCGCTAGACAAGATTAGCCGTTTTCCTTTTAGATCCATATTAAACAGACTTTAGAACAATTTCAAAGCATCGCCGCAGTGACAGGACCGGTGCGATTCCAGCTTTGTAGTTTTCGTAGTGAGCCTATATCAGAAAGTGGTCTTATACGCTGTGACATCGAATTCCCAGTCGCCTCTGCTTTTCAGAACGCGTTCTATCACGTCTCGCACGCATCCTCGTCCGCCCGGGCAGGATGACACGAAGTCCGCAGTCTGTCTGGCTTCAGGAACTCCGTCGGCAGGGGAGACTCCGATACCGCAGGCTGCCATCACATCAAGGTCCGGCAAATCGTCACCGACATACAGGACTTCATCTGCCGACAGGTTGTGTTTTGAACAGAATGCGTTGAAATCCACTATTTTGTCCCTTGAACCCAGATAAACGTTTTCAGGTTTTACGCCGCAACTTCTGAATCGGGCTAAAATGGAACCTGAACGTCCGCCCGTAATTATGGCGCAATGATATCCCTTCATTATGGCCATTCTTACTCCGAATCCGTCCTTGGAATCGAATGTGCGGTAGAGTTCTCCTGCCAGATCGCACAGGATGCCCCCGTTGGTAAATACACCGTCAACATCAAAAGCAAATGCCCGAATCTTCGAGAAATCAGGCATTTGCTTCTTACTTTCATTATCATTGAACTGCATAGGGTCAGGATTTTGTTCCGTTGTTGAATCCTGAAAGATCTCCCAGATTGAATGTGCCTCTTCCGTTCTGAGCCGCTTTGTTTCCGGTATTTATCGGGCCGAAATTGCTCTCGTATTTGGAAATGTTGTCTTCCAATGCGCGGAGCAGTCTCTTGGCGTGCTCCGGCGCCATTACAACACGGCTGCAAATGTCAGGTTTAGGCATTCCCGGCAACATCCTGGCAAAATCGAGTATGAATTCGCTGTGGGAGTGGGTTATGATTGCAAGATTTGAATATACGCCTCCTGCGATATCTGGCCTGAGTTCGAGCTGCATCTCATTGCCGTTCTTGTTGTTTTCCTCGTGTTCCATAGTGTATTGAATTATTAAACGGTGTGAAGATATTCTGAAGCATCTTCCTAAAACAAAATTAACTAAAAATAGTTATCTTTGTATGATTTGTTTACGCGAATATAAAAATATTTAGATATGGAACTTTCAGCTAAGTACGATCCGTCTCAGGTAGAAGACAAATGGTATGCTTACTGGCTCAAAAATAAATTCTTTCATTCAGAACCTGATGAAAGGGAGCCTTACACGATTGTAATACCGCCGCCAAACGTCACCGGTATCCTTCACATGGGACACGTGCTGAACAATACTTTGAACGATGTGCTGATCCGCAAGGCCAGAATGGACGGCAAGAATGCCTGCTGGATTCCCGGTACGGACCACGCTTCCATTGCAACCGAAAGTAAAGTCGTCGCAAGGCTTAAATCTCAGGGTATCAACAAGGAGGACCTTACACGTGAAGAGTTCTTGAAGTATGCTTGGGAATGGAAGGAAGAGCACGGCGGCATTATTCTCAGCCAGTTGCGAAAACTGGGTGCATCCTGCGACTGGGACAGAACCAAGTTTACTATGGACCCGGATTTGACGGAGTCTGTAATCAACACATTCGTATATTTCTATAAGAAAGGCCTCATCTACAGGGGCGTGCGTATGGTCAACTGGGATCCGGAAGGACACACCGCAGTAAGTGACGAAGAGGTAATACACAAGGAGACAAAGAGCCATTTCTATCATCTGAGATATTATATATCTGACGGAAACGGCAATCGCACGGACAAATATATTGTGGTAGCCACGACCCGTCCTGAAACAATTATGGCGGATGCCGCTGTAAGTATAAATCCGGATGACGAGCGTTATCATTGGCTTAAAGGCAAGAAAGTCCTTATTCCATTGATAAACAAGGAGATTCCGATTATTGAGGATTCATACGTCGAGATTGGTTTCGGTACAGGTTGCTTGAAAGTGACACCGGCCCACGACATAAATGACTACGAGATCGGTCTAAGGCATAACCTTCCTGTAATCGACATTATCGACGATCACGGAAAGCTCAATGAGAAGGCTCAGATTCTTGTGGGTGAAGACCGTTTTGTTGCAAGGAAGAAGATTGAGCAGATGCTGAAAGAAGCGGACTGTCTTGAGAAAGTTGAAGAATATGTTTCTCCTATAGGCTATTCGGAGCGTACAAACGCAGTCATAGAGCCTAGGCTTTCAACGCAGTGGTTTCTGAAAATGGGACATCTTGCAGAAATTGCACTGGATTCTGTGGAAAGCGGACGCGTCAAGCTGATTCCGGACAAATACAGGAATACATACAAGCACTGGATGGAAACTGTAAGAGACTGGTGCATCAGCCGTCAACTTTGGTGGGGACAAAGAATCCCGGCTTATTATTTGCCTGATGGGCAATATGTTGTAGAGGCTACTCCTGAAGCGGCACTTGAGGCTGCGAAAAAGATAAATCCGGAGATAACTGCAGATCAGCTGCGTCAGGATGAAGACGTGCTTGATACTTGGTTCTCTTCTTGGCTGTGGCCGATTTCCGTGTTCGATTCAGGTCGTCCGGGACATCCGGAGCACGAGCCGAATAAGGATCTTGCATACTATTATCCGACAAATGACTTGGTAACAGGCCCGGACATTCTGTTCTTCTGGGTAGCCAGAATGATTATGGCCGGTGACGAGTTTATGGGCAAAGAGCCATTCCATAATGTTTATCTGACAGGAATCGTCCGCGACAAATTGGGCCGCAAGATGTCCAAGACGCTGGGGAATTCGCCTGACCCTCTGGATCTTATAGCGAAATATGGCGCCGATGCGGTGCGAATAGGAATGCTTCTCTGCGCATCTGCCGGAAACGATATTTTCTATGACGAATCGCAGATTGAGCAGGGAAGGAATTTCTGTGGCAAGATCTGGAATTCATACAGGCTCGTAAAAGGCTGGTCAATAGATGAGAGCGCCGCTCAGTCGGATGCTTGTGCAATCGCGTCCGAATGGTTCAGGAACAAGATGAACCAGACCATCGAGCTGGTCGAAGACCACTATTCGAAATTCAGAATCTCAGATGCGCTGATGTGCATCTATAAACTCTTCTGGGACGACTATTGCTCTTGGTATCTTGAACTTATCAAACCTGCTTACGGACAGCCTATTGATAAGAAGACCTATAGCGAGACTTTAGGTTTCTTCGAATCTTTGCTGAAGATGATTCACCCTGTGATGCCATTCATTACTGAAGAGTTGTGGCAGGATATGTCCGAACGCAAGGTGGGTGAGACTATAATGTTCCAGCGCAGCCCTGTGGCCGGCAAGTACGATGCTGAATTCATAACCGCATTCGAAATGGCCGAGGAGGCTGTAAATGCAGTCAGAAGCGTACGCCAGCAGAAGAACATTTCGCCGAAAGAAGCATTACAGATTAAGTTCAAGGGAGATTTCCCGGAGAAACTCATACCTGCAGTGTCTAAATTGGCAAACGCTTCTTCCGTGGAAATAGTCAACGATTTCGGCGCAACAGCGGAAGGTGTTACCCAGATGGTGCGTACAGTTGAAATGTATGTGCCGTTGACTGGAAAAGTCAATGTTGCAGAGGAAATTGTAAAACTGGAATCTGAACTGAAATATCAGAAAGAGTTCCTGGAATCAGTGCGCAAGAAACTTTCAAACGAGAAATTCACAGCTCACGCACCCGAGAAAGTCGTTGCTGTGGAGAGGCAGAAGGAAGCTGATTCTCTTTCAAAGATAGAAAGTTACGAGGCTCAGTTGAAAGCATTGAAATCATTGTAGTTATGATGTATTTCGAAACAAGTTTTCCTGTCCGATATTACGAAACCGACCAGATGGGAATCGTGCATCATTCAAATTATATAAGATATTTCGAGTGTGCGCGCAATCTGATGATTCGTGAGGGAGGATATCCGATAGAACAGTGCGAAGCTGACGGGGTAGTGATACCGATTGTTTCCGTTGAGTGCAAGTATAAGCACTCCGCGCGGATGGGAGATGTCGTAAGGTGCACAGCGTCAATTGAGAAGATTCCGCTTGCGAAACTTGTCATCAAACAGCAAGTATATAATCAGGACGGTGTGTTGTGCGCTGACGGTCAGGTGATACTCGGATTCCTTGACAAAAATACCGGCCGGCCGGTCGGATGTCCTGAAAAACTGTTGGAGATGATTTCGTCAAGAATGAATGACAGATAATTGTAAACACTAAACATTAAAGATTATGGCAGTATATCCACTTGGTGTAGTAGGGCCGTGGGAATTAGTAATCATCGCCCTCGTTGTACTTCTTCTTTTCGGTGGCAAGAAGATTCCTGAACTTATGAAGGGACTCGGCAAAGGCCTGAAAAGTTTCAAGGAAGGAATGAACGAGATATCTGAGACTAAAGAAGATGTCAAGACATATCTTGATTCTGATTCCAAACCCAAAGAGAACGCAGACAAGGACAGCAAATAACTGAATCGCTTTGGATACTCGTGGCGATGAAATGACCTTCTGGGATCACCTTGACGTGCTGAGGGGGACTTTGTTCCGCTCAGCCGTTGCGGTGTCGGTTGTAGGGTGCGTATTGCTATGCTTCAAGAGTTTTCTCTTTGACGATGTGATACTGGCTCCTTCGAGAGGGGATTTCTTTTTGTACAGATGGCTTGGAGTGCCGTTCAATATGTCGTTGATCAATACGGACATATCGGCGCAGTTCTTCATACATATCAAGGTTTCGTTTATCTGCGGATTGGTAATTGCTTTTCCGTATGTTTGTTATGAGATATGGATGTTTATAGCTCCGGCCTTGTATCCCAATGAAAAGAAATCTGTCCGCAAGGCATTTTCATACGCGTCGCTGTTGTTCTATACTGGTTTGGCAACAGGGTATTTTCTGATATTCCCGATAACTCTCAATTTCTTTCAGGATTATACGGTCAGTTCCCTGGTGCAGAATACGATTACCATAGACTCTTATATATCAATGTTTACGTCTATGGTATTGCTG